>DUVZ01000192.1 GCA_012840785.1 Bacteroidales bacterium | reverse complement strand
CATGCAACTCTCTACGGTGGACATGGGTACAATTGAAGTTTCGGTGAGTGCATCGGGCAAAGTTGTTCCTGCATTTGAGGAGATTATTAATACGCCCATCGAGAGTAGAATTGTGGAAGTGTACAAAAAAGCAGGCGACTCGGTGGATGTGGATACACCTCTATTGAGGCTGGATCTTCAGAGTATTGAAAACGACTACCGCAAAATGTTGGACGAATTGCAAATGCGTCAATACCGCATAGAGCAACAGCATGTGAAGAACAGCAGTGCACTGAGCGATATGGAGATGCAACTGAAAGTGAACGATATGCAGATTGATAAAATGGAGGTGGAGTTGCGCAACGAGAGATACTTGGACAGCATTGGTGCAGGAACTACCGATAAGGTGCGCGAAGTGGAGTTGAGCTACAATGTGGCAAAGCTGGAACAGGAGCAAACCAAAAAGAAGTTTGAAAACGATAAACGAGTAACTGAATCTGAATTGAAAGTACAGGAACTTGAATTGGAGATTTTCCGCAAATCGCTTGCCGAGACCCGTCGCATATTGGATGATGCTCAAATACGTTCTCCCCGCAAAGCTACGCTTACCTATATCAACAATCAAGTGGGAGTGCGCGTGCCACAAGGAACACAAGTGGCTATCATTTCCGATTTGTCGCACTTTCGTGTAGATGGTGAAATTGCTGATAGCTATGGCGATCGTATTGCTACAGGAAATAAAGCAGTGGTACGCATTGGTAGAGACGAACTTACGGGCATGGTGAGCAGTGTGACGCCGCTCTCTAAAAATGGCGTTATCCAGTTTACCGTTCAATTGGACGATGATGACAACCCTCGTTTGCGTTCTGGACTAAAAACCGATGTGTATGTAATGAATGCCATTAAGCAAGATGTAATGCGCATTGCCAATGGTCCTTACTATAGCGGACAGGGATCGTATGAACTGTTTGTAATGGATGGCTCAACCCTCGTAAAACGAAAAGTGCAATTGGGCGAAAGCAATTACGAGTATGTAGAAGTCGTTGCTGGCTTGCAACCCAACGATAGGGTGGTGGTATCGGATATGTCGCAATATAGGAATAAGAGTAAATTGAAAATAAGTGAATAAAACACCAAACAAATATGAACCCAATGATTCAACTACAAAAAGTCGATAAAATATATCGCACAGAAGAGATAGAAACAGTAGCATTAGAAAATGTGAACCTTGAAGTGAAAAGAGGAGAGTTTCTTGCAGTAATGGGGCCCTCGGGCTGTGGCAAATCTACCTTACTCAATGTAATGGGGCTATTGGATATGCCCACATCTGGCAAGGTAATATTGGATGGCAAAGAGACCTTTAATATGAAGGATAAAGAGCTGGCTAAGTTTCGCAACGAGAAACTTGGTTTCGTATTCCAAAGCTTCCACCTGATCAACTCATTGAATGTATTAGACAATGTGGAGTTGCCACTCTTATATCGCAGTGTATCTGCATCGGAACGAAGAGAAAGAGCCGAAGAGGTATTAAAGAAGGTGGGACTGTCACATCGTATGCGCCATTTCCCCTCGCAGTTGTCGGGTGGTCAATGTCAGCGTGTAGCCATTGCCCGCGCAGTTATTGGCAACCCTTTCATCATCCTTGCCGATGAGCCTACTGGTAACTTAGACTCTAAAATGGGTGCTGAGGTAATGGACTTGTTGCACAAACTGAACCAAGAAGATGGACGCACCATTGTGATGGTTACGCACGATGAGAATATGGCGAAAGAAACAGGGCGCACCATTCGCTTTTTGGATGGAAGACAAATCTCTTGATAAAGTGGATCTTAGTTTTGTAAAAATATACAATTGAGATCGAAAAGCAATCTTTAAATTAAAGTCAACATACAATGCAATGAAACGAGTTAAATTTAAATACTTACTATTTATTTGCACCATTTTGTTCAACCTATCTTTAGTAAATGGGCAAGAACAATTAACCTCAATTGATAGCTTATATATAGCTTCGATAGAACGTTTTTACAACAATGCAGAGAAGACAAAAGATGAAATCTGGGAAGGAATGAAGCTTGCACCTGTTTGTCTCTATAGGGTAAATGGTCCTGCCATATTATACAACCATCCTAGTCCTCCTGAAAGTTTCACTGAGATAGGTCACAACTTGTATTTAGGAACTCAGAAAGAGTTGCAACTATATGGTGGAACTCAAATAGAGATTAATGGCATACTAACTGCTATTATTGACTATGGACATATACATTATTCGTGTATAGAAGAGGTATATGCTGAGCTTTTTCACGAGTTGCATCATGCTTATCAACGTAATTTTATTAAGCAAATAAAATATGACAATCCGGCTACTCTTCTTACATATCCCGAAAATGACATTAACGATGCGATAAAGCTATATGAGCAAAAAGTGTTATACAGAATGTGTTTTGCAGATGATATAGATGAATTTCAAAAGTTGCTTAATCAACACTATAGTTGCAGAATAGCGAGGGAAGAGAATATTGGTGATTACATGAGGTATGAAGAGGCAGTTGAAAATATGGAAGGACCTGCTTTTTATTGTGAATATAAGTTTTACAACCAATTTGCACCATTTAATGAGAAATTAAAAGGAATTTACGCACATAATCACTTCTTCGGTGTGTTAACCACTCCCTTTTATGGACGAAAAAGTTTAAGACAGAGACATCTTGCAGCCGGTATGGGCTTGTGTTTCATCCTTGATAAGTATTTTGACAATTGGCAAAGCGAATATTACACAGGAAGTTTATCGCTATACGACTTTTTTGTATCCAAGTTTAAACCACATAGAGAAGAATTAGAGATTGATTCATCGTATTATAGTTTAAGCAAGTTTCATACTCAAAATGAAGTCTTAGGTCATCAAGCTTTGTTTAATGAGTTTAATGCTCAACAGGGAGTGAAGATCATACTCAAATTCGATCAAAATCCACAGTTTGAAGGGTTTGACCCCATGAATGCCGAATCAATAAATGATAGTATAATACTACATAAAACCTTTTTAAAATTGTCTCGTGGCGAGAATAATCAACTGTTCATAACTGGTAAAAAAACTGCCACGATAATTGAAAGGGAAATCTGGTTTGTTAAAGAGGCTGTTCTATTTGTACCAAAAGAAAGTGTAATAATAGAAAACAACAGAATTGTTGTTGATACAAAAGGGATAGATATCTCATGGGCAGGAACGCTAATCAAGGAATCAGACAATATGATAACTTTCAATTGTCACTAATTAAAATCTGCGAGTGGAAACAAGCAGTATAAAGCAAAATAAATAATTTATAAATCACACAAACAATGAAAACCTTACATAAATAATTAATAAAATGAGAAAAAAAACATCTATCTTTTTAATTCTACTTTGTGTAATCTATTTAAATGGAAATGCACAAACTGATTCTATTGCTATCTCTGGCATTGTAACTGATTTTAATAATAATCCTGTTGACAGTGCTTTGGTTGAAGTCAAATTATCGAATTTTCAAACTGCCTATAAAACATTTACCGATAATAAGGGATACTATAATTTAAATGTATTGAAAGGAAACTATCTTGCTTTAGTCTCCTTGAAAATGTCTGAATATCCTGCAGGATCTGTTTTACCAAAAGATGAACAAAAACTAGAGTTTTGGGCATGGAATGTTATAGCAGAAAAAGATATAAATTTAAATATTAAATATGATAGGCTTGAAATTTATGGAGTTAATATTTTTAGAATTCAAGGTGCCACACCAGGTTACTCCATCTATTGCAGACCAATGAGCTTAACAAGGGCTTTTTCTGAACCTGATAAACAGCTACACTTCATTGACCTTTGTCCTCCATCAGAGGAACTTGATGTAAAAGTGGAAATAAATGGAGCTCCAGTAAATGTAAATATGAAGCAAAAAGTAGCAGAATATGTTGCTGATGGTATCTGTTATGGGTATTTGCTGCATGTTGATTTACCTGCAGAGGAAACAAGAGAGAGTTACGATATTTTTCGTATTGAGATGACCGATTTAAAAAACGGAGATAAAGGAGAGGCTGTAAGTTTTAAGAGAAAAGAGGATTATAAGTAATGTTGTAATAGGTGT
>DUVZ01000191.1 GCA_012840785.1 Bacteroidales bacterium | reverse complement strand
TACGGCAACAATGATGATATCAACAAACTACTGAAAGATTAATTTAAACAGATTTTTTTAAACTCGCACAATGCACAATCCATCGACAGTGCGCATACTTAAAATAAACATAATTCACACATTATAAAACCATACCAAAAAGATGAACCAAAAAAGCGTTACACATTCCCTTATTTTCTACTTGTTAATCATTCTAGTTGCAGGTGTAAGCTGCACTACAAACAAGCAAAACAGCTTTGTACCGAGAGACCCCATGCCCTTAGACGAAATAGAGTACTCTTTTATTCACATGGACGAATACCTCCCCATCAGTGTAGTTGAAAAATCGGATCAACCTTTTATATTCCCTCGCAAAGAGAATATAATACTTCCCCAAAGCTTTGTGCACAATGGCAACACATACAACACTCAGCACTACCTTGACTCATCAGACACGCAAGGCTTTCTTGTTATTCAAAACGACACCATTATTTATGAAAACTATTGGAAAGGACAGCAAGAAGCTATTCAACACATCTCTTGGTCGATGGCAAAATCATACATATCAGCCCTTTTTGGCATAGCCATAGACGAAGGATACATCGAAAGCATCCACCAAACAGCCGATGAATATCTACCAGAACTAAAAGGCTCTGGATACGAAGGCGTAACAATAAAAGATATCCTACAGATGTCTTCAGGAGTAGGGTTCGACGAAAACTACGGTGACCCACAATCCGATATTCAGCAATATTGGGTAGGCTTTGTTGAAGGAGACTCACAAGATAAATTTGCAAGCACATTAGTAAGCGAAAGAACACCAGGGACATACAACAAGTATGTAAGCATAGACACTCATGTATTGGGCATGATAATAGTGAAAGCAACAGGCAAAAGCCTTACCCACTATTTAGAAGAGAAATTGTGGAAACCCCTTGGCACAGAATTCGATGCCTATTGGTTGGTAGATGGTCGAGGAATGGAGATGGCACTTGGTGGCATCAATGCTTGTTTACGAGATTATGCCAAAATTGGTCGTCTGTATCTAAATAATGGAAACTGGAACGGCAAACAAATTGTGCCAGCTGCATGGTGCAAAGCCTCAACGACAGCAACAGAAGAGCACCTGCAACCACAAAGCGAGAACTCATCAAGCAAAGGCATGGGTTATGGTTACCAATGGTGGATACCAGATGGCGACGAAGGTGAGTTTATGGCAATGGGTGTGTTCAATCAACACATCTATATCAACCCAACCACCAACACCATTATTGTAAAAAACTCAGCCAACAGAAACTATTACGAAAAAAACAATCCATACGCCTCAACAAACACACACATTGAGCTATACAGAAAAATAGCAGATATAAGCAATTAATAGTTTAAAACAACCCACATTGCAACACACTTCTATCACAATGTCTATAAGGCTATTAGCCTACTAGAAAAAGTGTGAATGATGCAACTTTTATCTTTAATTGTGTAACATAAGCAGCTATGTAAAGTCTACTTTTACATGTAGATTTTTTTACAAACAATTAAAAAACAAAAGAAATGAAAAAAAGATTGGGTTTACTAATGTTTGCTGTTCTCGTAATGGCTGGATTTCTTTTCACATCATGTGAAAAAGAGACAACAGAGACCAATATGATTATAAGAAATTGGACTTTGAAAAGTAAAACTGTAGCAGGTGTAAACATTGCACTAGAATGCGAACAAGATGCAAAGTGGGATTTCAAATTAGATGGTTCGTATGTTATTAAAGACAGCTGCAACAACACTAAAGCAGGAACTTGGAAACTAGCAGACGATGGAAAGACACTAACACTAGACAACATTACTGCTTATAAAGTAATCGAAAATAGTATTACCAAACTTGTAATAGAGATGCAAGTAGGCGACATCGGATTAGTACGATGGACATTCAGCTAATTTACTAACAGACAACAGACAATTAAACAGCCATAAGGCTTCAAAACAGTGAAGCTTTATGGTTGTTTTTTTATTCATACATCCCCCCTCAATTAGCAATTTTGATGATAAGAATTTCCTCATCAAACAAAATATTATGACTATATTGCTTGTTCAAAAATTGTGACGCATTTTATGCCAAAGAATATCACAATATAATATTGAATGAAAAACAGAACAACAGATATGAAAAAAGTCAACCTAATGTACTTTAGCCCCACAGCAACAACAAAAACAGTAGTTGAAGAGATTGGCAAAAGGCTTGTTGATACAAAACGTTTAGAGAGTGGAAAAACCATCGACTTCACACTGCCAAAGCAGCGAGAGAGTGCACAAAATTTTCAAGCCAAAGATATCCTTGTGATTGGAGTGCCGGTATATGCAGGCAGAGTTCCCAATGTGCTACTCAAATACCTCAACACAATACAGGGCAACAACACACTAGCAATACCCATAGTGCTATACGGCAACAGACACTACGACGATGCGTTGATAGAGCTAAACGATATATTGCAGAAAAATGGATTTAAAGTGATAGCTGGAGCAGCTTTTATAGGCGAGCATAGTTTTTCGTACACATTAGCAAAAGAGCGCCCCGATAACAAAGACCTAACAATAGCTGAGGAGTTTGCAAACAAAGTAT
>DUVZ01000190.1 GCA_012840785.1 Bacteroidales bacterium | reverse complement strand
TTATTACTTATTTCTTGTCATTATTTATCAAAGGTATAAAATAAATTTACTTACTGATAGATTTATTTATATATTTTCTTAATTTGAGTAGATAAAATGTATTGTTCTTTTTCCATCCCCATACACCATGCAATGCATCGTTTGTTTAGCAGATGCAAGAATGGCACTTTGTTTAGTGTGTTTTCGCTTAGTTATGGAGGGTATGTGGTTTGGGAATTTGTAAAAAACATTTCAAAATGCATGTTATTTATTTGGCTTTTTTGTATCTTGTAATTTATAGTATATAAACAAAAAAATAAAATATTATGGCATTAACAAGAAATCAAGTAGTAGTAATAACAGGCGCAGCATGAGGTATTGGTAGAAGCTGTGTGTATGCAATGAGAGACTACAAGCTAGTTGTAACCGATTATTCACAAGAGATTGTTGATAAGTTGGTAGTTGAGTTAAGAGGCGAGGGGATCGATGCATTGGGTTTTGCGGCAGATATTACTAACCGAGAGTCTGTTGAAGAATTAAAAAATCTTACATTGCGACAAGGAAACTTCAAGGCTGTTATTCACACAGCGGGAGTGAGCGGGGCAACAAAAAACCTAGAGCAGATTTTCAACATCAATCTTAGAGCTACAGATATTGTGATAGACACTTTTCACGATATTTCTAGAAAAGATAGTGTTATTGTCTTAATTGCTTCAATGATGGGGCATGCAATACCACCCAACCCTGCTTATGATGAGGCTTTGCGCAAGCCTAATAGAAAGGATGCATTCTCTATTGTAGAGCCCTTTGTTGAGGGCAACTCCGATACGATGTATAATTTTACAAAGCGCGGTGTGTTGCTGCTTTGCGAGGATAATGTGATGCGCTTTGGAAATATGGGTGCAAGAATTGTGACGATATCTCCAGGAGTTGTTTTCTCGCCCATGGTAAAACAAGCATGGCACGATCATCCAGAAACGATGGAGGCACAGCGTCGAATGACTCCTGCAGGCAGGTATGGTGTGCCAGAGGATATTGCAGAGGTGGCAAAGTTTCTGGTTTGCGACTGTTCAGAATTTATTACCGGAACCGATATAAAGGTTGACGGTGGCTTGTTTTCGCAAATAATGAAAGCAAATGCTAAACAAAAACAGTCCATTAAACAAGATGCAAAGCCAAGTGCTGACGATGGTAAAAACAAAAAATCGAAATAAATAAGATAGTATAGACAAAATTATAAGACTGCCCTGCTTTTGTGGGGTGGTTTTTTTTATGTCTTATACCACTCACGTTGTTGCTATTCGATTAAAGGGGAGGGAGTTGTTTCTATCAAATTTTGACAATGAAAACACTTAAAACAGTTGGAAATCAGATTCCCTATGGGGAATCAGGGTGTTGACTGTTGAAAAGAGGATTCCCCACGGGGAAAATGTTTATGAAAGGCTTTTCTCTACATTTTGCTCTATCAAAAACTAAAATAGTGCCATAAGTGCTCGGTTCTACGTGGTGGAATCGAATTTTGGGTTTGAAATGCTCAATCGTAGGCTTTTAAAATAAACTTTATGAGATGAGTGGACAAAAAACTTTAGTAGAAATGAAAAATGTGCCATAAATGGGCAATTTTTTGCTTTTTATGTCGGTTTTCTCTCTTTTCAAACAAATTCCCCACGGGGAATCGAGTTTTCAACTGTTTTCAACAATTTCCCACGTAAGAGATGTTTTGCCAATGGATATATGACAAGAGTTGTGTTAATTCTTTGAGTTACACTATTTATTTCTCCCTTTAATAGGGTTTACGGCGACGATAATATACCGTGTTTTGCAGAGATTTTTGTCAAACAGCCGAAATCATAAAATTTGATAAAAAAACTATCAACAGTTAGCCTCTTGTGAGTCGTTTTTCCTTTGAAAATATAAATATTTTCACTATCTTTGTGAGATATCATGAAGGCATATAGATAGGCTACTATTTACATCTAACAACCTTACAGAAAACACTCTACATGAAGATAGTGCGCTATATATGTGTAAATTAATCAAAGCAATATTGCTTTAATTTCACAAAACAGGAATAGACATGGCAAAAGAACATTCCAATTCGTTAAAAATAAGGAGACTTCCTTATTCTCGATTGCTAAAAGCAGAAACAGCTGATTATTCGGAGCGAGTAATAAGTATCATAGAAGAGCATAAACCAAAATCACCTTTTATTAATCAATTGTTTGGCTTGTTGCTAAAGAAGAGGGGAGATATCAATCTTCTTCGTTTAAACTATGGAGTTGATACAGAAAGGCTGAAAGTAAAGAAGCAAAAAGAGAAGATGCTTCTAATTATCAGTATGTTTAAGCTAAAAGCTAAAATGCTTGATGATGCTATTGAGGAGTCGCATCTGCAGGTTCTAACTAATGCAATAAAAACCCATTTGTGTTATTTGCATAAATGCAAAAACGATAAGGTGCTAAATCAAAAGATAGCGGGCTTTTTCGATATGGTGGCAAAGAGTGAGCCACTTGCCGCAGTAATTGATAAGCATGGTTTAATAGATGAGTTTGACCAGGTTTACAATGCTCACAAAAAGTTTAACTCAATAGTAAAGAGAAGAATAGAGTTGCTTTCTAAGCGCCCCAAAGTTTCCTCACGTGCTATTAGCAAGGATTTGTTGAGCAGAATCGACCACCTCTTCCAAGGTGTTGAGCTGGCGTATATCGTTAGCCTTGAGGATGATGTAGATGCTGCTACAGATAGCCACGAAGAGCTAGCATTGTTGATTAAAACATTGAATCAACTATCAGAGATGTATTACAAGTCGGCTAAACTGCGAGAACAAAACAATCAGCGCAATGCTGTAAAAGCGGATAATAAGAATTCTGATTCTGTAGTTCC
>DUVZ01000189.1 GCA_012840785.1 Bacteroidales bacterium | reverse complement strand
TTATCATTCAGGTTGTAAGTATATTCTGCAAATACTCCTGGAACAGCTTCGCGTCTGTTGTAGTTTGTGGTTTGTAGCAATTCTTCAAACTCATCATAGTTCAAACTTGCTCCTGTACTTAGATTGTGTTTGTGTGAAAACTCTTTCTCGTATAGCAAACTTGCATATAAGTTCTTCTGTGTTACATCATAATTCTTGGTGTCAAACATCGACTTTTGATTATGAATAGAGCCTGATGCTATCAATGCAACACTTTCGATAAAGTGGTCGTCGTTGATTATATAGGCTTGTTTGGTGTACAATTCTCCACGATTTGTTTTCAACGAAATCTTATAGGGATTGTTGGTTATTTGTTTTGGGTTTTGTCCCCCAGTTCTCTCTTCATGTATAAATTTTCCACCATACTGTGCTACATATTTTCCCGACTCGTAGTTCCAACGATTCATTAAGTTGAATTGTTCTGTTTTTGGATAGTCTAGAAAACCATCGTCATTGTCATCGTGTTCTTTTTGATCATTCGAGTAGTGTGCAAACAATCCAGTAGATAGTTTTTCATTTATATGCCAACTACCATCAGTGTTCATCTCCATTCGTTGTGCGTCGTTTGCGAATAGATTTACAGAAAGGATGTCTGCAGTTTTGGGTTTTTTATACTCCACATTTATTTGTCCTGCCAAAGCCTCGTATCCATTTTTAACAGACGATGTGCCTTTCGAGATATAAATACCATCCATCCAAGCTCCAGGAACATAGTCTAATCCAAATGGAGAGGATACACCCCTAAAGTTGGGGTAATTCTCAGTTAGCATTTGCACATAAGTACCAGCAAGACCAAGCAGTTTAATCTGTTTGGCACCAGTTGTAGCATCGCTATATGCCACATCTACAGAGGGGTTGGTTTCGAAACTTTCGCCGAGATTGCAACAGGCTGCACGGCAAATTTCAGCATAAGTTATTTTCTGCTCTTGTAGTATTGATGATCTTTGTGAAACGGTGCCAGGGTTGCGTTCGGTAATCACTACCTCTTGCAGCTCTAAGTCTTCTTTTAAAATAATGGTAACCTCATCGTTATAATTATCAATATGTAGAGATTGTGTAGAATATCCAGTATAGCTAACCACTAGATGTTCGTGTCCATTGGGTGTATCAATTTCGAAGTATCCATCAAAGTCTGTAACTGCACCTTTTTTCGATTTTTCCCAATATATATTGGCGCCAATAATGGGCTCTTTTGTCTCATCAAAAACGTAGCCTTTTATTTTATCAGCAGCGTAAATCGAAAATGATGAGATGAATATAAAGAATAGAATTATTTTTTTAGTCATTACTTATAAATTTAGTGTAAAACAGTATTGTTTGTGTTTTTAAAACACGATGCCATACGAATAATGAATTATCCGTATAAATATTAATACAGTTTTTAGGCTAAATTACAAGTGTTTCGAGCAAAGAGAAGTAAACATCTTTGCTCATATTGGGCGGTTTTTGTGTGCGTGTAACAAAGGCAGTTATATCTTGATCTTCAGTATATTGTTTTGATAGATGAGGAAGAATAGGGTATAGAGTCTCCAACATTTTTATAGTTGTTTGACTAAGATTACTTTCAATAGAAGTGTCCTCTATATCAATATCAAAACGTTCGATAGAACATTTTTGATGTGTGTGCTGATAGCTGTTCTCACTATCGTAAAGCTCTTGATCTGATGAGTTGTTATCATGGTGAATGTCGCAGCACTTCTCAGCTGTAATTGCCTCTATACCAAAAGAGTGGCAGTCGTCACAGCAGAATGAATAAGCATTTACCCCCGAGCCAGCATATGTAATGACAAAGGCTAGTAGGAAAACCAATGATATGGACAAAAACTTTTTCATATTGCAAAGATATACTTTTCGTTGTAATGTGGATGTATTGTTTTTCTAAAAAAGATTAACTTGCCAGTTTTCTCATCTTTTCGCTTCAGTTTCTTCTTTCAAGTAGTTGTAGAATGCACGTTGAGCTCTCACTTTTGGTTTATCATCCTTTTTGAAAATGATATTCAAGTTCTCATCAATTGTATAGGCTTTCACGTTATCATTTAGTTGGATAGTCAAAAAATCCATTATTTGCTGTCGATGCTTTTCGCAGTATATGGGGAATGCCGTTTCGATACGGCGTTTTAAGTTGCGCTCCATCCAATCGGCTGATGTAAGGTGATAGGTAGGATCTCCGTTGTTGTGAAAATACCAAATGCGAGTATGCTCTAAGTAAGAGTCAACTATACGTGTTATTTTTATATTCTCACTGTATGGTTGATTGGGTACTAGGCAGCAAATACCCCTAACAATTAAATCAATTTCTACACCTGCAGAGCTTGCTCTGTAGAGTTCTTTAATCATTTCACTGTCTTGCAGACTGTTCATCTTTAATATTATGCGACCCTTGTCTCCGTTTTTTACATGGGCTATTTCTCTGTCAATCATTTTGCTTAGCATTGGCACCATATTGAATTGTGCAACAAGTAGATGATTGAAGTCGAATGTTTCGATTTTTCCTTCTAATATTTTAAACAGCTGGTCTATTTCAGTTATTATATCCTGATTAGACGTTAGTAGTCCCATATCGCTATATATACGGGCAGTTTTTTCATTAAAGTTTCCTGTGCTCAAATAGGCATATCCTTTTATCGGAACTTTAGGGTTTTTGCTTCTTTTCCTTACAAAGGCTAGTTTTGCATGTACTTTTAATCCCTGTAAACTATATATAATTTTTATACCTGCTTGCTGCATGGCTTCTGCAGTTTTGAAATTGTTTATTTCATCAAAACGTGCTTTTAGTTCTACAAACACAGTTACCTTCTTGCCATTTTTAGCTGCACTTATAAGGCTGTTTATTACAGCTGAGTTTTCAGCTACTCTATATTGTGTTACCTTTATCTCTAATACCTTTGGGTCGAATGCCGCCTGCATTAAGAAACGGATTAGATAGTCGAAGGATTGATAAGGAAAATGCATCAGCACATCTTTCTTGCGAATAACGCGTAGTAGTGATGGATTCTTTTCAAAGTCGGGTACTCGAAGCGGTGGTGGCAAACTTTCTGTTAGCTTTTTATTGCTTGGATTGGGCAGGTTCATCAAGTCATCTAGATTTAGGTAACGCCCCGAAGGCAACAACTCTTCATCCTCTATTTCATAAGTGTCACGTAAATAATTGAGGAAATAGTTGGGCATTTCACCATCGAACAGAAAACGAGTAACAGCTCCAATTTTTCGTTTCTTAACCCTCTTTAAAATTTTCTCTGCAAGATTGTTATGATCCACATCTTCAACTGAGAAATCTGCATCTCTCGATATCTTTATGCTGTAGCACTCGCCCACATTATAGCCAGGAAACACACTCGAAAGATTTGCTCTAATAATATCGTCGATAAACATAATATAATGCATATCGTTGTGCGAAGGGAGTTCAATAAATCTGGGCACTTTTGCAAATGGTATCTTCATTATTGCATAAGTGTATTCATTTGCGG
>DUVZ01000188.1 GCA_012840785.1 Bacteroidales bacterium | reverse complement strand
TTGGTTGTTGTAGTCCATATAGTAGAAGTTAGCTGCAAGATTCATTCCCCGATTGTTTGTATAACGATATCCCAATTCGTAGTCAATCATTCTTTCTGGCTCTATCGCCTTTGTTCCACCAAACTTCACTGCATCTTTTAGGTCAGCACGCAATGGTTCGCGCTGTCCCACCGCTACCGAAGCATACCATTCGCTATTGTTGTTGGGTCTATAAAAAACGCCTCCTTTTGGATTCATAAAGCTGTAGTAGTGATTACTTCTTAGATCGACCATATCATCGTCAGTTCCTGTCATGCGGTAGTCGATGTAACGATATTGAACGTCTCCAAAAAGCGAAACTTTATCGTTCAACTGATATTCAGCTTTTGCAAAAAAGTTGATCTCTTTTTTCTCACCTTCGTTACGATACCATTCATGATTTTCGGTTATATTCTCATTGTATTTAACCCATGGTAAGCGACCGTAGTGACTTCCATCAAAATCGCTCCAATAGCCACCAAACACAAGGTGAAGTGGATTCAGATTGTAGTTGAGTGAGAAATTGGCAACATAAAAATCGTTTGAAAGTAGTTTTCTACGTATTAATTGTGAGCTTTTGTATTCAACGCCATCTACTCTCTGATTATCTAAACCATATTTCAAGTATTCGTCGCCTTTAATCATTTTATCTCCAGCGCGATAGTTTTCGTAATAGCCATATCCATTGGTGTAGCTAAGGCTCACATTCAGAGACAATCTGTCGGTTAACTCGCGACTAAGCATGAGTTGTAGTATATTTGAATAATAGTTGTCTGTATCGTTGTCGTAATATCTAATATTACCAACATCGTCTTTATACATGCCTGCACTATTAAATTTTCTGCCATACTCCTTAATATCTTCTGGAGATGCACCATTCCATGTAATGCCTGTGTGCTGAATGCCATTGATATAGCTAAGGCGAATGAGTTGTTTGTCGCTATAGTGCGAAAGTGATGCAAATATATTGGTATGGTCTACTTTCCCATTACGAATATACCCATCGCTCAATATCTTTGAGTAGCGTGCATCTAACGCTAATCCATTGCTTAGAACGCCTGTTCCTGCAGCTATAGAAGAGGTGAAAGTGCCATAGCTACCAATAGCAGTTGATGCCTCGCCATAAGGACTAGAAGTTGCCCCAACAGTTTTGAGCGACATGCTTGCACCAAATGCTGCAGAGCCATTGGTTGATGTGCCTACTCCGCGTTGCACTTGTATGCTTTGTAGAGAGCTTGATAGGTCGGGTAGGTTTACCCAAAACACCTCCTGGCTTTCAGGATTGTTGAGTGGCATGCCGTTAAGTGTTACATTTATTCGGGTAGCATCTGTGCCACGAATACGCAACGAAGTATTGCCAACACCTGTTCCACCCTCGGTAATGGCTACTAATGATGGCAGTGTTTGTAAAACTACAGGAATGTTTTGAGCTGTGTTGTTGTTTTTAAGTTCAGCCTTACCAACATTTGAGTAGGATAGGGGAGTGTTTCTACCAGCACGTGTGGCTGAAACAACTACCTCTTCTAATTGGACATTTGATAAACTATCGGCTTTATTTTCTACCGATGCACGAGTGTGTAAAGAAGTGAGCACTAATAGTGCTAAAAAAACCTTTTTCATTTTCGTTTAATTTTTTGATGCCTATATTATTGTATAAGCGCCAGTTAGTTAAATAAAAAAGGGGATATATTTAAGAGAAGAACCAAAAAAAAGCTTTGCGAGCTTTTTAATTTTCCCTACGCCAGCATTATCTGGATCAGGTTAATTGGGTTTGATCTCAGCCCGATTGGTTGGGCACCCCTGTATTTGAATAATAAGAACAAAGGTAACTGATTTTTGTTTAAATAACGCTATGTTCTACGCTTTAAATTTGTAAACAATGCAGCCAGGTTGGGTTTCATGGTCTTTTACATAGCTGTTACATCCTTCATTTCGAAGCAGATATATGATTAAAAAATCGCCACTAGCCGCAACAATAAAATAGATACCCAACAAGAAGAGCATAATCTTTCCATTGATAAATGCCCATAGAGTAGGTAGTATTCCCAAGAGAATAGCAGGCATTATTGCGCCAGTTATGTAGTGTTTCACTCTTAGAAATCCTTTGCAATGACAGTAGGGGGTGAAAGTTTCTTTAAGAATCCCAAATTTGATAGCACG
>DUVZ01000187.1 GCA_012840785.1 Bacteroidales bacterium | reverse complement strand
AATAATCAACAATAAAGATTTCATTTCTAACAAACTACAATCGCAAAATACTTTTTATTGAAAATTAAATTGTAGCAGTTTAACCCGAAAAATTCATGATAAAGCTATGAATAATGGGTGTAAAGTGTTATCTTTGAAATAGTTAAAGACAAAAACAAGCACTTAAATTACACCCATATATGAGTCATAAAGATACAGCATTTTATAGAGGAATCAAAGAGGTTAGCTTTGATTTTTCAGCAGAAAGGATTAGCAGTGACGGTTCAATTTTACTTCTTGAAAAACTTGAACGTAAGCACAAACTAATTAATTATTTCAGTAATGTTATACCTGATACCCGTGATGCTTCTCGTATTACACATAGTGTAAATAAGTTGCTCAGACAGAGAGTTTATGGAATAATGCTGGGTTATGAAGATGGGAATGATGTAAAGTATTTAAATAATGATCCATTATTCGAAGATATTTTAGGAGGTGATCTTGCATCCCAACCGACTATTTCACGTTTTGAAAACACGCTGGATAAACATACCATATTTAAGTTGTGCTATGCATGGGTAGACCAATATGTAAGAACACTCAAAAATCGCAAAAGTATTATTATTGATGTTGATGCGACTGACGATCCTACTCATGGCTACCAACAACTCTCTATGTTTAATGGTTATTATGGGCAATTTATGTACAATGAATTGTTCTTTCACGATGGTGAAACAGGACAGATTATTCTCCCTGTTTTACGTCCTGGAAATAGCCATTCCAATAAATGGTATGTGTCTATTCTAAAGCGCATACTGATTAAAATAAGAAATGAATATCCTGATATTGAAATTACTATACGCGCCGATAGTGGTTTTAGTGGTCCTGCATTTTATAAACTTGCTGATTTTTTTGATCTTGAATATAGTGTAGGTCAAGCCAGTAATGAGGTGCTAAAAAGAGAGGTTTTCAGTATTGCACAGAAGGTTCTTAGCATGTATGTCTCAAAGGGTATTAAACATCAGGAGTTTATAAGTTTTGAGTATCAGGCCAAAACATGGGATAAGCCTCAGAGATGTTACTCTAAAATAGAGAGTACTGGCAAAGGTTTGAACGTTAGACATTTTATAAGCAATAAAGAAGAAGAAGATGCTCGTTCCTTATATTTTGATTTTTACGTGAAGCGAGGAGATGCCAGCGAGAATCGTATCAAAGAAGTAAAAAATATGTGCTATTCTGACAGATTATCCAATCATGCCTTTTGGGCTAACTTTATGAGATTAATCTTGAGTAGCTTAGCTTATGAAATGTTTCTTTTATTGAAGCAAGGAATAAAACAGACAAAATATGAAGAAGCTAAGAAGTGGCAGATAAGTACTATACGAGTTGCATTACTGAAAGTAGGAGCAACAATAAAAAAGACAAGGAGACGTATATATTACCGCTTCTCAAGGGCTTTCCCACATCAAGATTTGCTGCGGCAACTTATTTTACAATAAGTATTTGATAAAATATTACTATTTCAAAGAAATGAAAGAAGAGGTATGCCTAAATGTGAAAAAATCGTTTTCTGAGCAATAAAAAAGTATGCTTTCGGACTTTATTTTAGAAAAATAACTGTAAAACTACTCTTAATTCGAAAAATTAATAACAGAAAACCAATATGACATGAAACTTTGGTCAGTTAAAGATATTTTTTTTGATAGTGGTGAATAATGCGGGTTAGAACTCTTAAAGCAAGAAAGCTTGCATTTCAATGTAGGGGCATTGCCAATAAGGTAACAGAATTTTATTCCCTCTTCCTCGTATTATTTATAAAACAATAGCATAAAACAACACTCTCTTACTACTTTATAGTAGCAAGAAGGTGCTTTATTTCTAAATCCTATAGATTATCGCACCAATTTTCAATTAAAAACTCTTTTTCAGCATCTCTTCTAGTAGGATTGCCTTTAAATCGTTGAAAATGACTTTCCCCGTGGGGAATTGAAGTTTCAACTGTTGAAAATTGGATTCCCCACGGGGAAAATGTTTTAAAAAAAACATTTTAGATTTTCTTTACAGTAAATCAAAAATATATGAGACAAAAGGAGGAAAAACCACTGTAAAATGAAAACTTATCTGATAACTAAAAAAAACTCCATCAACAATTGCAGTTTCATGAGACTAGCGGACAATAAACCAACGTAGATTAAACTTTCATGAGATAAACGTGGCATTTTATCCTGTAGATTCAAGTTTTATCTGTTGTTCGACAAATTCCCCGTGGGGAATGCAGTTTTCAACTCTTTTCTTCATTTTCCCCGCGGGGGAAATGTTTTGAAAACTTTCTTTGGCAATATCAACAAAAACTTGAGATACAATCAACAGAATATAACCCCCACTTCAGTGTGTTGTTTAAACAATTCTTGTCTAGAAAACGTTTTAACAATACTATTTAAACATTCAATACAAAAGAGGGGGTAATGACACATTCTCAAATGTATATCATTGCCCTTAACTCAAATGATGTCTAAGTCTTTAGATGTCTTATCAACAAACAAATAATAGATAGAAAAGAAATTATGAATAAAGCAATTATTTTAAAAAATCGTCCAAAAGGAACACCCCAACTCTCAGATTTTAAAACAATCGAAAAAGAGATGCCAAAAGTGCAACAAGGCGAAGTGCTACTAAAAACTCTTTTTGTTTCTGTAGACCCTTATCTGCGTGGCAGGATGAGTGATGCAGAATCGTATGTTCCTCCATTTGAACTAGATAAACCTATCAGCTCGGGCATTGTAGCCGAAGTTGTAGAATCTAAAAATGAGAACTTCAAAGAAGGAGACTTTGTTTCCGATCGTTTGGACTGGAAAGAGTTTCAAGTATCCACTGGCGAAGGCTTGCAAAAACTAGATCCATCCATTCAACCCCTATCAGCTTATTTAGGCATTATTGGTATGACAGGAATGACTGCCTACACAGGATTAACCCAAATAGGCAAGCCCAAAGCTGGCGAAACCATTGTTGTGTCAGGTGCTGCTGGCGCAGTGGGTAGCGTTGTTGGTCAGATTGGTAAAATATTAGGTTGTCGCGTTATAGGTATAGCTGGAAGCGATGAAAAAGTGGAAATGTTGAAATCAAAATTTGGTTTTGACGAAGCCATCAACTACAACACTACAAAGGATATGAACAAAGCTATTGCTAAAGCCGCCCCAAACGGAGTTGATATATACTACGACAATGTGGGAGGTACTATATCTGATGCAGTGCACAGAAACATTAACCAATTTGCAAGAGTAGTTGTTTGTGGTGCAATATCTCTATACAATGCTACTGAACTACCCATGGGACCTAGAGTGGAAGGGCTGCTCATAAAAAAGAGTGCACTCATGCAAGGATTTATTGTGAGCGACTTCTCAGACAAGTTTGCTGAGGGAACTCAACAATTGGGTCAATGGCTTAAAGAGGGTAAACTTCAATATGAAGAGACAGTAGTAGAGGGTTTTGAATCTATACCACAAGCATTTATCGATCTTTTCAGTGGCAAAAACAAAGGTAAGATGATTGTAAAAATATAACCTCAACAAAAAAAACAATGAACAACTTCGAATATAAAAATCCAACCAAAATACTTTTTGGTGAAGGCAAAATAGAAAAACTTTCTCAAGAAGTTTCAAAAGAGTACAACATTTTATTACTTTATGGTGGTGGAAGCATCAAAAAGAATGGTGTCTACAATCAGGTAATGAATGCTTTATCTGAGCACAAAGTAGTAGAGTTTGGAGGTATTCCTCCCAATCCTGAATACAGTGTGTTGATGGAAGCTCTGAAAGTAATTAAAAAAGAAAAGATAGATTTTCTACTGGCTGTTGGTGGAGGATCGGTTATTGATGGAACCAAATTTCTATCGGCTGCAGCACTCTTCGATGGAGCAGAGCCGTGGGATATAATAACCAAAAGAGCACCAATAAATGAAGGTATGCCTTTTGGAACAGTATTAACCCTTCCTGCTACAGGCTCTGAGATGAATTCGGGATTCGTAATTAATAGAGAAGAAACAAAAGAAAAGCTTTCGGCAGGTGGAGATGCGTTTTATCCTCAATTCTCGATTTTAGATCCCGAAGTTGTAAAATCTATTCCTCAACACCAAATAGCAAACGGCATTTCCGATGCTTACACTCATGTGCTAGAACAATATATGACCTATCCAATGGGAGGACTTCTTCAAGACAGGTTTGCAGAGGGCATACTTCAAACATTAATTGAAATAGCTCCTATAATTATGAAAAATCCATCGGATTACAAAGCAGCCTCCAACTTTATGTGGAGTTGCACCATGGCTCTTAATGGATTAATTAGCAAAGGAGTACCAGAAGACTGGGCAACACATATGATGGGGCACGAACTAACAGCACTGTTTGGTATAGATCATGCTCGCACATTAGCTATTTTAGCACCAAATCACTTCCTATACAACTTTGAGGCAAAGAAAGCCAAGTTGGCTCAATATGCAGAACGTGTTTGGAACGTGACGGAAGGAGATGAAGACCAAAAGGCAAAAGCTGGTATCAAAAAAACAGAAGAGTTTTTCCACTCATTGGGGATTAACACAAAATTATCTGAATATACCGATAACTATGCGGGAGTAGCAGAAGAGATAGCCAAACGATTTACAGATAGAGGATGGCTTGGACTTGGCGAAAACAGATCGTTAACACCTCAAGATGTAAAAAAGATAGTTGAAATGAGCTACTAAGCTATTAGAAAACTCAATTGAAACAGATAATCAACAAAAAAATGATAAATAAGAAAGGTACACTTGGCTATATTTAGCTTAGTGTGCCTTTCTATTTTTTAAATAATAAACTCAATAAATATTTATGACACAATCATTACTTTACTCACCACTCACAATTAAAGGACTTACAATTCCCAACAGAATAGTTGTCTCGCCCATGTGTCAATACAGCTCAAAGGATGGCATGGCAAACGACTGGCACTTAGTGCATTTAGGCTCTCGTGCAGTGGGTGGTGCAGGGCTTATCATGACAGAGGCTGCAGCAATACTGCCCGAAGGAAGAATATCTCCTGATGATTTGGGCATTTGGGATGATAAGCATATTGAACCCCTAAAACGAATCAATACCTTTATCCGCGATCAAGGTGCTAAATCGGCTATCCAGTTGGCACATGCAGGACGCAAAGCAAGTACTGCTCCAATTTGGGAAGGTGGTCATCAATTAGACATTCACAATAGAGGTTGGCTAACAGTAGCACCGTCTCCCATCCCATTTAATGAAGACGACACTCCACCAAAAGAGTTAACCAAAGAAGAGATACAACAAGTAGTAGACTCTTTTGCTGCGGGCGCAAAACGTTCAGTAGAGGCAGGCTTCGATACTATAGAAATACATGCTGCGCATGGTTATCTGCTCAATCAATTTATATCGCCTCTTACCAACAAGCGAACCGATGAATATGGAGGAAATTTCGAAAACAGAGCTCGATTAGTAGTAGAAGTAACCAAAGCAATAGCCAATGTTATTCCTGATGAAATGCCTCTTTTAGTGAGAATATCGGCTCATGAATGGGCAGAAGGAGGTCATACAATTGAGGACTCTGTAAAACTTGCTAAACTTCTAAAGGAGAGTGGTGCAGACTTAATTGACTGCTCATCGGGTGCAGTGGTGAAAGAACAAAAAATTGTGGTAGAGAAAAACTACCAAGTGCCTTTTGCTGCCCAAATAAAGAGAGAAGCAGCCATTTCTACCGGAGCAGTAGGACTAATAACAGACGCTGTGCAAGCAGAAGAGATATTGCAAGCAGGCAAAGCCGACCTCATTTTTATAGGGCGAGAAATGTTACGTAACCCCTACTTTGCAATACTAGAAGTAGATAAACTTGAATGTGAATCTGAGTGGCCAAAGCAGTATAGAAGGGGGAGACCATAAAAGCTACTTCTAACTATTTGACCTGTAGTTTGAAAAAGAGCCTATATATTTTACACTTTCTAGAAGATAATTTATAGAAATTGTGTAAGTTTGTTTCTTACTTTTTAAATAGTATTTAAATGGGAAAAACAATAATTAGACTACTAAATGAGACAGTAGAAAAATATGGCCAAAACCCTTATCTCTATGAAGCACGCAGCAACATAGAATACACTTCACTCACCTTTAGCGAAGTGAAGGAAATGTCTATCCGATTTGCAGCAGGGCTGATAGCAATGGGCATTGATGCTGGCGAACGAGTTTCGCTCATGTCTGAAGGAAAAAATAACTGGGTTATAGGCGAACTTGGTGTTCTTCATGCTGGTGCAGTTTGTGTGCCTCTATCAGTTAAACTAGAAACTGAACATGATATCACTTTCCGCATTAACCATTCCGACTCAGTAATGGTGCTTGCATCCAATCAACAGATAAAAAAGTTACGCCCAATAAAAAAAGAGCTAACTACTGTTGAAAAATACATCTTGCTCGATGCCGATGTTGAGGTAGAAGAAAATGAGATCCATTTCGATAGTGTATTAAAGTTAGGTGATGCGTTTCTCTCAAATAACCCCAAAAAAGTGAAAGAGCGAATAGCATATATTAAACCCGACAGCTTGGCAAATATCTCCTATACATCGGGAACTACTGCCAATCCTAAAGGAATTATGCTGTCACACAATAACTATGTTTGTAATGTAGAGCAAGCTGTTGATCATCTAAATGGCATTCCATCCTATTTTCGCATGCTGTTAATTCTTCCTTGGGATCATTCGTTTGGGCATACAGCCGGAGTTTATGCTTTTATGAAGGTTGGTGCTTCTATTGCTTCAGTGGCAGCAGGTAAGAGTGCAATGGAGATACTGCGCAATGTGCCAAAGAGTTTAAAGGCTATCAATCCACACTTGCTAATGAGTGTGCCTGCACTTGCTACTAACTTTAGAAATAACATTGAAAGTGGTATTAAAAAGCAGGGAAAGATGGCATATCGACTTTTCCAACAGGGATTGAAAGTAGCCTACATTTATAATGGAGAGGGACATAACAAAGGTCGAGGAAGTCGCGCATTATTAAAACCGATTGTGGCTTTTTATGATCGAATTATCTTTTCGAAGATAAGAGATAACTTTGCCAGCAACCTTGAATACTTTATTGGTGGGGGTGCACTGCTCGACATCGACTTACAACGCTTTTTCTATGCTATCGGCATCCCCATGTACCAGGGCTACGGTCTTTCGGAGGCCTCACCAATCATTTCGGCTAATAGTAAAGAATTTCACAAACTGGGATCTTCAGGCAAACCTGTACCACGAATGGAGATAATGATTGCTGATGAAGATATGAATCCTCTTCCTATAGGTGAAAAAGGGGAAATTATAATCCGTGGAGGAAACGTAATGAAAGGTTATTGGAAGAATCCAGAAGCAACGGCAGAAAGTATTGTCAATGGGTGGCTTCGCACTGAAGATATGGGATATCTTGATAAAGATGGCTACCTCTATGTACTGGGTCGCACTAAATCGCTTTTGATTAGTAACGATGGTGAAAAATTTTCACCTGAGGGAATTGAAGAGTCTATTATGGCTACATCTAAATACATTAATCAGTGTGTGTTACACAACAACCAAAGCCCATATACTACTGCACTTTTGACCATAAATCGCGAAGCGTTAAAACAACACACCGCCAATCCTACTGAAGCAGCTGAAATTATTGCTAGTGAACTTGCTCAATATCTGAAAGGTGGAAGCAACGATGGACTCTTTCCATATCGATGGATTCCTTCAGCTTTTGCTGTGATAGAAGAGCCTTTTAGTGAAAAAAATGGCTTGATTAACTCTACTATGAAAATTGTAAAACATAAGGTTTATGAACGATATGCCCAAGAGATAGAGCAGCTACACACAGCACAGGGTAAGCTTCACAACTCGGAGAGCAATCTAGAAGTATTCAAAAAATTATTGTCATAAAACAACTACCCTTTTTATCATATATAAAATAAATCATTCAGTTAAACAAATTTCACCCCTATCTTTGTGCATTAACAACACAAAAATAGGGGTGAATATATTTTCGCAAGACCGATTTTTAATTCAAGTATAAGGTTAAGAGCTTCGTACCTACCTCTTACCTCCTCTACCACCAAATTTACCACGTCCACCTGGCTTACCACCTGCACGATTTCCACCCGAACCACCAGCTCCTGGTCTTCCACCGCTTCCACCTGGACGACCACCTGACCTTCCGCCACCCGGACGACCTCCTCCTGGTCTTCCTCCACCCGAGCGACCGCCTCCTGATCTTCCTCCACTTCCACCTTTAAACGACCCTTCGCCTCTTTTACGATCTGTAGCAGATTTTCTATGAGATTTGCTTTTGGGGTTTGAAACTGGCGTTATCTTTCCATCGCTTTTTACTAACTCACCTTCATCGGGAGCTGTTTTTTTGCGCTGTAGGCTCCGGGCAATGTGCATCGACCTCTCAGCATCTTTCAACCCAGGTGTCTTTGTCATTTTATTAGGGTTTTTAATCTTTTCAGAAGACTCTATCAACTGCTTCAACTCTGCTAGTTCTACAGGCCTCATCTCTCGATAGTCACCCAATGGAATTCCTTTCAAAGTTAAGTTCATAATACGAACACGTTCAAGCCTCAACACCTCGTAACCAAAGTGCTCACACATGCGTCTTATCTGTCTATTCATTCCTTGAATCAAGGTTATTCTGAACACAAACTCCGATTCAGCATGAATCTTACACTTCTTAGTATTAACCCCAAGAATGGGCACACCCGACGACATCTCTTCAATAAACTTTGGTGTAATTGGTCGATCTACAGTAACCACATACTCCTTCTCGTGCTGATTTCCAGCACGAAGAATCTTGTTCACAATATCACCATTGCTAGTAAGAATTATCAAACCTTGTGAGTCTTTGTCTAATCTACCCACAGGGAAGATGCGTTCGCCATACCTAATATAGTCGATTATATTATCTTTGTCGGATGAGTCTGTTGTGCTAGTAACTCCCACAGGTTTGTTGAAAAGAATGTATATTTCATCCTCTTTTGCTCGTGGCTCAACCACATTACCGTTCACTCTAACTACATCTTTAGGACCTACACGGTCTCCCAAGACTGCAGTTTTGCCATTGATAGTTACATTTTTCAATTCAATGAATCTATCAGCTTCTCTACGAGAGCACAAACCACTCTCGCTTATATATTTATTCAAACGAATATTTTCTTTTTTTGTCATGGTGTAAAGGTATTATATTTTTATATATAATCGTACATCTGTAAGTTTTCGAGATGCAAATAACTGCTTATTTATCAATCTTTAGCATGCCTACTTTTTTGGAGAGAGATTAAAAGTAATCTTCCCGGCATTAACCAAATCTTTGTGCGATATTCTATAACTTCTCCATCTCTTCCCATCCACTGTAGTTCTCTTAATATAAATTGCATCATCGCTACTCTTATTTGTCTCTATCACCAACTCTGGCTTATCATAATAATCGGGGTTGAGCGATATTGTAACCTTATCAAAAACAGGAGAGGTAAGCGTATAAGAGGCATCTGTTGCATTGTCGGGGTAGAAACCCATCATAGAGAATACAACCCATGTAGACATTGTGCCCGTATCATCATTACCAGGCAGTCCATCAGGAGAATTCTTGAAATGCTCTTGAATCAGCTCTCTCACCAATTTTTGTGTGCGCCACTCTTCACCTTTTACATAACTAAACAGGAAAGGATATGAGATGTTAGGTTCATTGGTTGGGTCGTAATGATTTTCTTCAAACACCTCTTGAAGGTGCTTTACAAAAGCCCTCTTTCCACCCATAAGTTTTATCAATCCAGACACATCGTGAGGCACCATAAAGGAGTAGTTCCATGAACTGCCTTCATGAAAACCTGGCACAGGTTCGAAATTCTCGCCTTGCTTGGGGTCAAATGGCGATAAAAACTCACCATTGGGTAATAACGGACGAAATGTTTTGTACTCCTTAGAGTAATACACCTTGTACTTCAACGATTGATTGAGAAACTGTTTCGAATCGCCACTTTTGCCAAGCACAGCAGCAAATTTAGACAATGCATTGTCGGCAATATAATATTCCAAAGCATGCGAAACAGAGTTGTCATACTCAGAGCGCAATGGCACATACCCCAGAGTGATATAATCTTTGATATCCGGTCTCAAGAAATTATCTTCCATCTGTGTTGCAGATTTGTACATTGCTTCGTAAGCAGCTTCGTAATCGAAGTCGCGCAGTCCCTTCATATAAGTATCTACAATTACAGGAATTGCAGGGTCTCCTTCCATTGTTAAAGTCTCTCTACCAAACAATTCCCATTTTGGCAGCCATCCGCTCTCTTTGTACATGTCCACCATCGTGTTCACCATGTCTATCTGTTTCTCTGGATAGAGCAAAGTTTGCAATTGATGAACATTTCTGTAAGTATCCCAAAGCGAAAATACAGTATAGCGTGTTCTATCGGACTTCATGGTTATGCCTGTTTCCATAGCTGGATATTCTCCATTTACATCATTCAATATATTGGGATGAATAAGTGTATGATACAATGCTGAGTAGAATACAACTCGCTGATCGTAAGTTCCACCTTCAACTTTTACACGCGACAACTCCTTGTTCCAATCTTCGTAAGCTTGCTTTCTCACTGCATCAAAATTGAAACCACTTTGCTCTGTCTCAAGATTCTCCCAAGCATTTT
>DUVZ01000186.1 GCA_012840785.1 Bacteroidales bacterium | reverse complement strand
CATATTATATTTTATGCGCAATCTGCATGCATTAACTTATTCTTCCCCAGTCATATCTATTCCCCATAAGTTTTCTTAACTGCCTTTGCAACACTATATGCTCTGGCTTTTCCAAACTGGGGTCTGTTTCAATAATTTGCTCTGCCACTTCGCGTGCTTTATACAATATATTACTATCGCGCACCAAATCTGCAATACGCAAATTAAACGGAATACCACTTTGTTGTGTGCCGCCCAAATCGCCCGGACCACGCAGCTTAAGGTCGGCTTCGGCAATAACAAAACCATCGTTACTCTCGGTCATTATCTCCATGCGCTTGCGCGTATCGGCCGACAGCTCGTAGGGAGTAACCAATATACAGTAAGATTGCTCGGCACCTCGGCCTACCCTACCCCGCAACTGATGCAATTGCGACAAACCAAAGCGTTGTGCACTTTCAATTATCATCATAGAGGCATTGGGTACATTTACCCCAACTTCTATTACAGTGGTAGACACCATTATTTGCGCTTCATTGGCAACAAATTTGCGCATTTCCTCTTCCTTTTCGGCAGGCTTCATGCGTCCATGCATTTTGCTAACGGTAAATTCAGGAAACATCTCTTTTATTTGCAAATATCCATCTTCTAAGTTTTGCAAATCAATTTTCTCGCTCTCCTCTATTAAGGGGAAAACAATATAGGCTTGGCGACCCTTCTTTATTTCGTTGCGCAGAAACTGATACAATGCACCCCGTTTTTGTTCGTAGCGGTGTGCTGTTACAACAGGCTTTCGTCCTGGAGGTAGTTCATCTATTACCGACACATCCAAATCTCCATACACAGTCATTGCCAATGTACGTGGAATTGGAGTAGCAGTCATCACAAGGATGTGAGGGGGATGCTCATTTTTAGCCCACAATTTTGCACGTTGTGCTACACCAAATCTGTGTTGCTCATCTATTACAACAAATCCCAAATTATTAAAGTTTACAGTATCTTCTATCAGTGCATGCGTGCCAATAAGGATATCTATTTCACCAGATAGTAGCTCAGCATGCAACTTTTCACGTGCTTTCTTTCTAGTAGAGCCTGTTAGCAAAGCTATTTTGACACCCATGTAGGACAATGTTTCTTGAAAAGTTGCAAAGTGTTGGCTAGCCAATATTTCCGTAGGAGCCATCAAGCAAGCTTGAAATCCATTATCAAGCGATATAAGCATCAACATGAGTGCAACCAATGTTTTGCCACTACCTACATCTCCTTGCAGCAATCTATTCATCTGTTTACCAGATGCAGTGTCGTATCTTATCTCTTTTATTACTCTTTTTTGTGCATTAGTTAGCTCAAAAGGCAAATGTTTTTTATAAAAAGTATTCAGATAATGCCCTACTTTTTGAAAAAAGAAGCCCTTCAGTTTTTCTTTTCTGTTGGCTGTATAGCCCAGTATATTGAGTTGAATAAAGAAAAGCTCTTCAAACTTCAATCTAATTTCAGCATCTCGCAGCAAAATAGGTGTTTTAGGAAAATGAATATTCTCTAAAGCATCATGCAGCGAAATTAAATTTGCAGCTTCAAGTATGTAAGGTGAAAGTGATTCTGGAATAGACTCTTTCAGCATACTGAAAGCACCTTCCATCAACTTGTTAAATGTTTTGGAGTTTAAGTAACTCCGCTTCATCTTTTCAGTAGTATTATAATAGGCAAACAGACCTTCGGGTCTATAATTGGGTGTTTTACACTCTTCGATATCAGGATGAGCAATATTATACTTATTCCCAAACTGAGAGGGTTTCCCAAATACTATATACTCTTTGTTAAGTTTGTATTTACTCTCAACAAATCTAACTCCTTGAAACCAAACCAAATCCACAAATCCTGTTCCATCGGTAAAGTGGGCTACCATTCTTCTCTTACGCCCTTCACCAAAAGTTTCAAATGATTTGATTACACCTTTTAGTTGCACATAAGGCATAGTGCCCTCTATTTCATGCACATAGTATAGCCTACTCCTATCTACATAACGATAAGGGTAGTAGCGTAGCAAGTCTTCCAACGTGAATATATCTAACTCTTTGTTGAGAATACTTGCTCGCTGCGGTCCTACACCTGGAACAAACTGTATATCGGTTTGTAAATTACTCAAATTATGATCTAATCAGTTTACCATGCAAAAAGAGGATACTGAGACATGGTTGCATTTACTTTTTGTTTTACAACCTCAATATTCTTGTCATCGTCAATATTAGCTAAAACTGAATCTATCATTTCAACTATCTCTCCCATAAGGTCCTCTTTCAATCCTCTTGTAGTGAGAGCTGGAGTTCCAAAACGTATACCCGATGTTTGGAATGGGCTACGGCTATCAAAAGGAACCATGTTTTTATTAGTTGTAATATCAGCTTCTACCAAACGACGCTCTGCAACCCTACCTGTTAAGTCAGGAAATTTAGTTCTTAAATCAACCAACAGTGAGTGATTGTCTGTACCACCCGACACAACTTTGTATCCTTTGTCAACAAATGCTTGTGCCATAACAGTAGCATTTTTCAATACTTGCTTTTGATATACTTTAAACGAGTCATCTAAAGCTTCGCCAAAAGCAACAGCTTTTGCTGCAATCACATGCTCAAGTGGGCCACCTTGCATACCTGGAAAAACGGCTGAGTCCAACATAGCAGACATCATTTTCAACTTTCCTTTTAGTGTTTTTTCACCCCATGGATTTTCAAAATCTTCTCCCATCAATATAACACCACCGCGTGGACCACGCAATGTCTTGTGAGTAGTTGAAGTAACAATATGAGCATGTTTAAGTGGGTTCTTCAACAAATCAGCTGCAATCAATCCTGCTGGATGCGCCATGTCAACTAAGAATATAGCACCAACCTCGTCGGCTATTTTCCTCATTCTTGCATAATCCCATTCGCGAGTATAAGCAGATGCACCACCAATAAGTAGTTTTGGACGTTCGGCACGTGCCACTTCTTCTAATTGGTCGTAGTCAACTTGCTCTGTATCTTCACGAACATTGTACTCCTTTGCTTCGAACATTAATCCTGAAAAATTTACAGGTGAACCATGCGACAAGTGTCCCCCATGCGAAAGATTCAAGCCTAATATTTTATCACCTGCTTTTAAGCAAGCTAAAAATACAGCAGCATTTGCTTGTGCTCCAGAGTGTGGTTGTACGTTTGCCCATTCTGCATCAAAAAGCTTTTTTAGCCTATCGATAGCCAGCTGCTCGCTCATGTCTACAAATTCGCATCCGCCATAATAACGTCTTCCGGGATACCCCTCAGCATATTTATTAGTAAGCACTGAGCCCATTGCCTCCATTACTTGTTCGCTCACAAAGTTTTCAGAAGCAATTAATTCAATGCCTTTCAATTGGCGTTGTTTTTCTTTTTCAATAATGTCAAAAATTCGCGTGTCTCTCTTCATAGTGATATTTATTATTTTATAGTAATTAATTCTAATTACAAATGTAATGAAGTTTACTGTAAAAAAAGAATAAAAACAAAAGATGCATTTTATAATAATATAAAAGTGAAAAGAGTAAACTTTAAAGCTTAATTGTTTTCTTTGTTAGTAAGTTTATTTACCTTTGTTAGAGTAATCTGATACGTATATTTTTAAACACTTAATAAATACTAGACACCATTATGAATAATGAACAATTGAAAAAACTTGGCTTTGCAACAAAAGCTATTCACGGTGGGCACCAACCCAATCAATTTGGTGCACTTTGCGACCCCATTTATCAAACATCTGCATTTACATTTGAAACTGCTGAACAAGGCGGCGCACGTTTTGCCTTAGAAGAAGACGGTTACATCTACAGTAGATTGGGCAATCCAACAAACAATTTAGCTGAACAAAAAGTAGCATTACTAGAAGGTGCCGAAGCATGTGTGTCAGCAGCATCGGGTATTGGTGCTATCACATCGGCTATTTGGGTATGTGTAAAGCAAGGAGATCACATCGTTTCTGCTAAAACCCTGTATGGTTGCACTTATGCATTCTTGAGCCATGGGCTTTCACGTTACGGTGTAGAAGTGACATTCGTAGACACAAGCGACCCAGAAAATGTTAGAAAAGCTATCCGCCCAAACACTAAATTAGTTTACTTAGAAACACCTGCTAATCCTAACTTAGACATTACAGACATACAAGCTGTAGCAGATATAGTTCACGAGCACAAAGATTGCAGATTGATGGTAGACAATACATTCTCTACCCCCTATATAAACAGACCCTTAGAACATGGTGCAGATATAGTAGTACACTCGGCAACTAAATACCTTAACGGTCACGGTGATGTGATTGCCGGTTTTGTAGCAGGAAAAGCTGATTACATTAAAGATGTACGCTTACTAGGTATTAAAGATTTAACTGGAGCAAGTCTTAGCCCATTCGATGCTTTCCTTATCTCTCGTGGTTTGAAAACTTTAGAGATTCGTATGGAAAGACACTGTTCGAATGCTCAAGTAGTAGCAGAGTTTTTAGAAAAACATCCTGCTGTGGAGAAAGTGCTTTATCCAGGACTCCCCTCATTCCCTCAATATGAGTTGGCAAAGCGTCAAATGAAACTTCCTGGTGCAATGATTGCATTTGAAGTAAAAGGTGGTATTGAGGGTGGCAAAAAACTTTTGAACAGCCTCGAAATGCTTGTTATATCTGTGAGTTTAGGCGATGCTGAAACCCTTATACAGCATCCAGCTAGTATGACCCACTCGCCCTATACACCTGAGGAGAGAAAAGCTAGCAATATAAGCGAAGGATTGGTTCGTATTTCAGTAGGATTAGAAAATCCAGAGGATATTGTAGCGGACTTAAAGAAGGCGCTTGATAAGCTAGTTTAATACTATAAAGCGATGTGTTCTAATTGAATGCATCCTTTTTAAAATACAAAAACCCTTCACTATGATATAATTTCATTGGTGAAGGGTTTTCTAGTT
>DUVZ01000185.1 GCA_012840785.1 Bacteroidales bacterium | reverse complement strand
GCAATAAAAATTAATTAGAATGTTATTCAGTTTTTGTTTGTAGTTTTTATAAAATGTACTATCTTTGCAGTTGCAAAAATCAAAGAACGGCCCCGTAGCTCAACTGAATAGAGTATCTGACTACGGATCAGAAGGTTCCAGGTTTGAACCCTGGCGGGGTCACTTTTCAAAAGCGTATGTACTTAATTATAAGGTGTATACGCTTTTTTTTATATACATATATGAATAAAAAAATGAAGGGTTAAGAGTGTAGAACAAAAATCACAACTTAATTAGTAATGCTCTACTTGTCAGAAGATACCAAGCACTTGTTACCAATCATGCGTCACTAATCACTTTGCGCTCTTTGCACCTCCTTTGTGGTTAAAATTATCAGCAAGTATCCATGCTGTATAAAAAAAGTCTGATGTCTTTATTTCATCAGACTTATTTTTGTTTTTATAGCAATTAAATACTCAATGATAATCCCGAGTTTACTTTTTAAATGCCGACGATGCTTTCCTATAGCTTACTTTCCAAGCCTTATTTACTCTCACTAGAAACTCCTCAAAGCTCTCTTTTACCACATCCCATCTGTTTTCTGTCATTCCTTCATAATCCTCCAACTTTTTGGTCAAGTCGTGCTTAATCTCTTGCAGTCTCGCTATTCTTTCGTTATACTCCTCTTTCATATCGTCAGAAACTTCATTAACCTTTTTCTCCATTTCGGCAATGTTGTTTATTATTTCATCTAATACTGAATGAGCTTTTTGTCTAAAATCTTCTTTTTTCATGTCAATTTATTAATTTAATGTGTCTATTATAAACGTTTGTTGCATGATTTTAGTTCAAATCATAAAAATGATATATTAAAGAGATAAAGTTAAACGGTTTATTTTTACTAAGCAAACAATTATCTATCTTTGTATTTCTAACAAAACAGTAATTATATTTTATGTTCAATATTATAATATTTGGTGCTCCTGGATCAGGAAAAGGCACACAAGGTCAAATACTGACCGATAGATATCAGTTAACGCATATTTCCACAGGTGAAGTGCTTCGTGAAAAAATAAGAAAGCAAACTCCACTCGGAAAACTTGCCGATGAGTATATATCAAAAGGACAGCTTGTTCCTGACAACGTAGTAATAGATATTTTAACCAAGTTTTTTGCTGACAACCCCACTAGCAATGGGTACATCTTTGATGGATTCCCTCGCACATTGAGGCAAGGAGAAGCAATGGATGAAATGCTAGCAGAAAAAAACGAAAGCATCAATGTTGTACTATGGCTCGATGTTGACGATGACGAGCTTGTAGAACGTCTAGTCAATAGAGGAAAAGAGATGGGACGCAATGACGATAATCTCGAAACAATTAAATCGAGACTAAAAGTATATTACCAAAAAACAGCTCCATTGAAAAAGTTTTACTCAAAACAAGGAAAGCTGGTTAAAATAAATGGTATGGGAACTGTTGAAGAGATCTTTTCTAGAATAGAAAAGGTGATTGATAGTTTAAGCACCAAAATATAATAAGAGGATTTAATCCTGTTGTTAAACTCCACGAAAAACAAACACTACTATGGCTGAAGCAAATTTTGTTGACTATGTAAAAATATATTGCCGCTCTGGCAAGGGAGGGCGTGGCTCTTCGCATTTTCGACGCGAAAAGTATATTCCTAAAGGGGGACCTGATGGAGGCGACGGAGGCGACGGAGGTGACATTATATTGCGTGGAGATAGAAACTATTGGACGCTACTACACCTTCGCTTCCAGCGTCATATAAGAGCCGAACATGGCGAGCCTGGTGGTGGTCAAAAACGATATGGCAAGAAAGGCGAAGACCAAATTATCCCTGTGCCTTGTGGCACAATAGCATACGATGCCGAAACAGGCGAATATATTTGCGACATAACCGATCATGGCGAAGAGGTAGTATTAATGAAAGGTGGTAGAGGAGGATTGGGGAATACTCGATTCAAAACCTCTACCAATCAAGCACCACGCTATGCTCAACCTGGAGAACCCTATGAGGAGCGTTATGTTATTTTTGAATTGAAGTTGCTAGCTGATGTAGGTTTAGTAGGTTTCCCCAATGCAGGCAAATCTACTTTGCTGTCAGTAGTATCAGCAGCCAAACCCAAAATAGCCAACTATCCGTTTACTACACTTGTGCCCAATTTGGGAATAGTGAATTATCGTGACTTCAAGTCGTTTGTAATGGCAGATATTCCTGGTATTATAGAGGGGGCAAGCGAAGGTAAAGGGTTAGGTACTCGATTTTTACGACATATCGAACGCAATTCACTCCTGCTTTTTGTTATTCCTGCCGATGCAGACGATATTAAAGCAGAATACAACATCCTGCTCAACGAGTTGGTACAATACAACCCAGAGTTGGCTGATAAGAAACGGCTGCTAGCCATTTCAAAAACCGACCTGCTCGACGATGAGTTGCAAGAGGAAATCTCAAAAGATTTACCAGATATACCTTATGTGTTTATATCAGCTGTAACCAATACAGGTCTTACCGAGCTAAAAGATTTGATTTGGAAAGAACTCAGCAGCGACGAGATAGTACAACTAAAAGAGGTGAAACAAGAAAGAGACTCACTTGTTCATCGCAATCTCGACATTCAATCTGTTGTGTTTGATGATGACGAAGATGATGATCAACCAGATGAAGATGATACCGATGATGAAGAAAACTCCTTTTACGACGAGTAGCCATTAGCATCTTTAATAGCGTCTTTTATATGAAAAAACATCCAGAATATAGCAACTTACTTCAGTTCGACATCTTAAATAAACAACCAGAGATAGCCCATTTTTCCACCACCCGTAAAGGTGGCGTAAGCAAAGGAGCTTTCTCATCGTTAAATTTGGGGAACTACTCTGACGATGACCCCCTCGATATTTATGAAAACCGACAGATTCTAGCACGTATGTGGTATATGGATATCTCCAGTTTTATTGTTCCACATCAAACCCATAGCAACAAAGTATTAGTTATTGATGAGGCATTGATGAGCGCTTCCCCATCCCATAAAATCAATACTCTTTATGGAGTTGATGCAACCATCACACATCTTCAAAATATTTTTCTATGCGCCACCACTGCCGACTGCGTCCCTGTTTTACTATACGATAAAGAGAAACAGATTGTTGCAGCTATCCATGCAGGTTGGAAAAGTTTGGTTGGTGGTATTATAGAGAATACTAT
>DUVZ01000184.1 GCA_012840785.1 Bacteroidales bacterium | reverse complement strand
GTGGGAACAATGGTAAATGCAACGTATAACATTGTAGACCGTATATTTATAGGGCAGGGAGTTGGAGCTCTTGCAATATCAGGTTTAGCTATCACATTTCCTGTAATGAATCTTACTGCTGCTCTTGGTATGCTTGTTGGTGCAGGAGCAGCTAGCAGAATTTCAATTAATTTAGGTAAAAAAAATCCCGAAAGAGCAGAGAAAATTCTAGGGAACTCTTTTTTATTGAATATTGTTCTCAATCTTGTTTTTATGACGCTTCTTATGATTTTTCTAGAGCCTATTCTTATGGCTTTTGGAGCGAGTGAAGACACCTTTCCTTATGCAAGAGATTACCTACAAATTATATTGCCAGGTAATATATTTATGACCATGACATTTAGTTTTAATAATATGATGAGGGCTTCGGGGTATCCCAAAAAAGCTATGTACACCATGCTTATTGGTGCTGCATTAAATATCATATTAGACCCAATTTTTATCTTTGTATTTGGTATGGGTATTGCAGGAGTAGCTTGGGCTACAGTTATATCCATGTTTATAGGTATGCTTTTTGTAATGTATCATTTTACACGAAAAACTACCACCCTCAGATTGCGTAGAAAAAACATGCGCTTTGAGAAAGATATTCTTATTGCAATAGTTTCAATTGGTCTCTCGCCCTTCATGATGCAACTGGCGGCATCAGCTGTAGCCGTGTTGATGAATACATCGCTTAAACTTTATGGAGGCGACTTAGCTATTGGTGCATTTGGTATTCTCAACTCTATGTTTATGATTATTGTTATGTTTGTTATTGGTTTAAATCAAGGGCTTCAGCCAATTATTGGCTACAATTATGGAGCAGAGTCATACAGCAGAGTAAAAGAGACCTTCTATTATGGAATTAAAATTGCAACAGTTGTTACATCGTTAGGCTTTGTTTTTGGAATGTTTTTCCCACGACTGTTTGCTCAAGCATTTACATCCGATGTTGAGTTATTAGACCTTGCAGAGAATGCCATGCGCATTGCTATTGTTGCATTTCCTCTTGTAGGTTTTCAAGTTGTTATATCAGGTTACTTTCAGAGTATAGGGCAGGCAAAGAAATCTATTGCAATGAGTTTGAGTCGACAGGTCTTTTTCTTAATACCCAGTATTATCTTCCTTCCCCGTTTTTTTGGTCTTGACGGAGCATGGGCATCAATATCAGTGTCGGATGCTTTGGCATCGATATTGGCTTTAATCTTTTTCATTCGTCAGCGAAAGATATTGAATCAATTGATAAAACTTGAAAGACTGTAAACTCTGCTTTGAATTACTTTATAAAGTAAGCATAGATAAACAGATACAGAAAAAGGACTCGAATAGAGTCCTTTTTTTATTTTCCCAATTGTTTCTTCTTCTTATATAGAACAATGATGATTACTTCGAGGGCTTTGTGTATACATCTTTGCCATCAGTGAGCCAGTCTAATGAAAAACTAGCAAATACATTTTCTGTGTGGTTGTCTTTTTCGAAGAATAGACCTATATCACCATTTTCTAGTATTGTTAACGAAGAATAGGCCGAACTTCCTGGATAGATGGTCTTGCCTTCCGACCATGTTTTCCCCTCGTCGTAGCTAATGCGTACAGTCATATTATATCTACCTTGTTTCATTTTAGCATTAGAAAACAAGATTCTGTCTTTATCATAGCCATCTTCTTTGGCGGTGTATCTAATAAAGCTAGCATTGTTTCCTGGATCAATTAGTTGTGGCTCTTCTTTGGTTGTCCATGTTTGTCCTTCGTCTACCGAAGAGTGCATAATGCGTAGTCCTTTATGATGAACACGGCTGTTGATAACCCATGTGCCATCAGTAAGCTCTAAAACCTTAGATTCGTCAGCAGGGGTTATGGGTGTGTCAATTAAGAACCATGTCTCTCCGTGATCGTCGCTACCAAAGAGATGCAACCCGTTTTTCAAATTAACCATAGTGTGTAGCAGTTTGCCAGAGCGTGTTTGAATTCCTCTACCCGATGTGATAAATTTGAAGTCTGTATGCCATTCGGGTTTTGCTATTTGAGAAGTTATATCTTCGGGTTTGCTCCATGTTTTACCATTGTCGCTACTTTTTGTTACATGCAGATAATAAACTCCCTTTTCTTTCTGTAGATCCATGTAGTTGTAAAAGAGGAAAATATCGTTGGTTACTTTATCTACAATCATCGAAGGGTCTGATGCAGATTGACCAAAAGGAAAGTCGATTATAGTTTCGATATCTGACCATGTTTTTCCATTATCAGAACTTCTTCTTGCTACAATATTTATGTCATTGTTAGGGTTGAGGTCTGCACAGCTTTCTACACGTTCGTCAATTGCTGCAATGATATCTCCATTTGGTGCGGTTATAATAGCAGGTATTCGATAGCAACTAACACCTTCTACCATCGATGTGTTGAATAGATCGTGGTATTCAATCAGTCCTTCAGCTATTTCATGCTTTTGCTCTTGTGCCAATACTCCTATTGATAGAAGCAGGGATAATACAATACTTAGATGTCTCATTCTTTTCTAATTTAATTGTTGTTTTAGAATTATTGTCTCGCTAGAGAACAAAAATAATGAATTAAAACCACATCTTTATTAAAAATGCTTAGTAAATGACTGTAATTAAATATAAATATTATTTAGAATCAGATTACCTCCTCTTCTTTTGATTGTTGTTTAGGTTCTAAAATAGTGAAGAGGTATCTATATACTACACTATTTAGATTGATAATTACTAGAATACAATAGACTATCTTTTTGTTTCAGATTGTGAATAATTGTTTAGCTTGCAGGTTGTGTAATTTGAAATCTATTGCTATATCTTTTCAAAACATTTTGTAGCCGTACAAAATGCGTAAAACTGTTGAAACTTGCATCTACCATGGTAGATTTGCTTTGAAAAGCACTGTTTTTGTTTTGTTGCAAAAATTTGCACCAATCATCTCCTAAAACTGCAATTTCCGATAGATGATTCTCTTTTCATGGGTTGATTTATCTATTTTTTGTTGCTATTTATTTCTTCGAGACTTTTTTCTCTCATGCTTTTTGCAAAAACATCGATTTGCTATTTCAAAGCATTTCTACAGTCGTAGATTCAATTTTCATGGCATGAATTTTCAATCTACCGCCGTAGATTTGAATTTCAAGGCTTGAATGCCCCATTTCCCACGGTAGATTTGATTTTCAACTTTTTTGTGGCGCATCTACGAGTGAACTGTAAAAACAGTGGGTTTATTATTTACAAATTGATACTTGTGTAAGAGTTGAAATAAACTTAAACAACTCATTAGCGGGAAGGTTTTAAAGGTGAGGGCATAATTTTACTGTTTATCTGTGTTGAAATAAATAAAGGGGGAGCTATAGATAGCTCCCCCTTTATTACTACTTTTAAATAAACTAATCCAAATAATTGAGTTTATTTAAACATGTTGTTCAATTTTCTCAGCAAAGACTTTCTTAGAACCTGCACCTACAATCTTATCCACAATTTCTCCATTTTTGATAAAGATTGTGGTAGGAATGTTTCTTATTCCATACTTTGAGGTAGCTTCGTCGTTATTGTCTACATCAACTTTGCCTATTACTGCTTTTTCGCTATACTCTTTTGCAAGTTCTTCAATGATTGGGCCTACCATTTTACAAGGTCCGCACCATTCTGCCCAAAAGTCAATAACTACAAGTTTGTCTGTTTTTAGAACATCTTCTAATGTTGCATCTGTGATTTCAAGAGCCATAATTGTACTGTTTAAATTGGTTTATAATATTGTATTTTGTATTAATTTACTTTAAATTTGATTGCCTCGTTGCTTTTTAAATAGTCGACTAGCTGACTAGTTACAGCAATTTTTGATTTACGAGAAAAGAGCTCAAGGTTTAAATGAGGCTCGGCTCCGTAAACATGGAAATATAACAATGTATTGCCTGAATTGTTTTTTAACAGTGCCGATAAATCTGCAACAGATTCAGTGGTTATAGATGTAAGGGGCATTTGTATTGTTAGTTTTTCCAACAAGGTGTCTTTTACATCAGGAAGTAGCTGAATGCTGTTTATTTTAAACTCATATTGAGATTGATCGTAGCGTCTGGTTTGAATTTTACCACGAATGAAAAGTGATAGTCCTGGTCGTGCAAATTTGCCATAATTGATACTATCATCACCAAACAGGGCAATTTCATAATTGCCGCTAAAGTCTTCTATTTTAAATATAGTGAAAGGAGAACCACGCCTTGTTTGTCCTTCTCTACTTGTAGTAACCATGCCACCAAATGTAACCTCTTTGCCGTTCATTTTTTCTATATCAGCTAGATCGGCTGTCGAGGTGTTGCATACATACTTTAAGATCAACTCATAGTCATCTAATGGATGAGAAGAAAGATATATTCCAATTAAATCTCTTTCCTTGTTTAGTTTTTCTAAGTCTGTCCACGGTGTAGCAGTAGGAATTTCAGGAGTTTCTATTTGATTAGAAAATGCATCTCCAAACAACGAATTCATTGTGTTGTTTTGATCCGCTTGAAATTTGCTTCCGTATCGTATAAGTGTGTCTACAAAAGGCTCATCTTTATCGTTGGTTGCAAAAAACTGCTCTCTGCTTATACCCTTTAATGAATCGAATGCACCTGCAAGAGCAAGTGATTCAAGGGTTTTTTTATTGCAGGCTGATACTGGCACTCGTTCAACAAAGTTGAAGATATCGGTAAAGTGTCCGTCTTTCTCACGCTCTTCAATAATAGCTTTCACAGCACTGTTTCCAACTCCTTTTATGGCAGCTAATCCAAAGCGCAGGTCTTTCTCTTTATTTACTGAGAACTTAAAGAACGATTCATTTACATCTGGACTTAACACATTCATTCCCATTGAGCGACATTCGTCCATAAACTTCGTTATCTCGGTAATGTTGTTCAAGTTGTTTGACAATACTGCAGCCATATACTCGGATGGGTAATTAGCTTTGAGCCAGGCTGTTTGATATGCAATCCATGAATAACAAGTGGCGTGAGATTTATTGAAAGCATAAGAGGCAAATTTCTCCCAGTCTGCCCATATCTTAAGCAAGGTTTTATCGTCGTGCCCATTGTTTCGACCTCCTTGCAGAAACTTCTCCCTCAATGAGTTCATCTGTTCAATCTGCTTCTTACCCATTGCTTTACGCAATTCGTCAGATTGACCACGTGTAAAGTTTGCAAGCAATCGTGATAGAAGCATGACCTGTTCTTGATACACGGTAATACCATAGGTCTCATCAAGATACTTCTTCATTATAGGAAGGTCGTAAGATATCTCTTCGCGTCCGTGTTTTCGTGCCACAAACGATGGTATATAGTCCATCGGACCTGGACGATAGAGGGCATTCATTGCAATGAGGTCTTCAAACTTAGTTGGTTTCAACTCCTTTAGGTATTTCTGCATTCCTGCAGACTCAAACTGAAATGTGCCACTCGTCTTTCCTTGGCTATAAAGGTCGTAAGTTTTTACGTCTTCTAAATCAATTTCGCTAATATCAATTTTTTCACCTGTAGTATGTTCAATATTTTCGATAGCTTCCTTAATTATAGAAAGGGTTTTAAGTCCCAGAAAGTCCATTTTTATCAGTCCGGTCTCTTCAATTACCGAGCCATCGTATTGGGTAACTAGCAGTTTTTCTTTAGTTGTTTTGTCATCAGCAGTGCTCATTGGCACAATGTCAGAGATGTCGGTCTGAGATATGATAACACCACATGCGTGAACACCTGTGCTGCGCACATTTCCTTCAAGCATTTGTGCATACTTCAATGTGTCGCGAACTATAGGGTTTTCGCTTTTTAATGCAGCTTTTAGTTCTGGAACATAATCAATAGATGTTTTTAAATTTACTTTCTTTCCAGGTATTCTTTCCGGTATAAGTTTTGTTAGTCTGTCAGCTTCTGACAAAGGGAGTTTTTGAACCCTGGCAACATCTTTTATAGCAGATTTAGTTGCCATAGTGCCGTAGGTAATGATTCGTGCTACATTTTCTTTACCATACTTTTCAGTTACCCAATGCAGTACAGTATCTCTACCTTCGTCGTCAAAATCAACGTCGATATCAGGCATTGATACACGATCGGGGTTTAAAAAACGCTCAAAAAGTAGATTGTATTTTAATGGGTCTATATCTGTTATACCTAAACAATAGGCTACTGCAGATCCTGCAGCTGAGCCTCTTCCCGGACCAACAGCAACATCCATCTCTCGTGCTGCATTTATAAAGTCTTGAACAATTAAGAAATAACCAGGATAACCCATGGTTTTCATTGTTTCAAGTTCAAAATCTAATCGTTCTTTTATTTCATCTGATAAGTCTTTGCCATAGCGTCGTTCTGCACCTTTGTAGGTGAGATGAGTCAAGAAGTCTGATTCGAGTTTAATTCTGATAACTTTGTCGTAACCCCCTAATCGTTTGAATACTTTATCTCCAAACTCTTTTTTGAGGTCTTTTTCACTATAGCGGGTTTTATACTCTTCTTCTGTACCAAACGAGTCTTCGATAGGGAAAAAAGGCATCAGTGCATCGTGATCGATGGAGTAGTGCTCTACCTTTTCAGCAATTTCTAATGTGTTTGACAACACGTTGGGCATGTCTGCAAACACCTGATTCATCTCGGCGGTTGTTTTTAGCCATTCCTGTTTGGTGTAGCGCATTCTATCAGGGTCGTCGAAGTCTCTACCAGTGCTCAAGCATATCAGTCTATCATGGGCATCAGCATCTTCTTCGTTCACAAAGTGAACATCATTGGTGGCTATAACCTTTACATCTAGCTTCTCAGCAATTTTAATGAGTTCTTTGTTTACACGTTCTTGTTTTATGTATGTTGTGGCATCAGCATCGGGTCTGTTGGTTTTGTGGCGTTGCAGCTCTATGTAATAGTCATCTCCAAACACAGATTTATACCACTTTACGGCTTCCTCCGCTTCTTCTATTTCGCCATTGTCTATCTTTCTAGATATTTCTCCACCTAAACAAGCAGAGCTAATGATTAAACCCTCGCTATATTTCTCTAATAGCTCTTTGTCGATACGGGGACGATAATAGAAACCTTCGGTCCAGCTTTTTGAAACTATCTTGATGAGGTTTTGATAACCTTTAAAGTTTTTAGCTAACACCACTAAGTGCCAACCGCTCGCATCTACTTTATCTTTTTGTTGGAATCTATCTCTACGAGCTAAATAGCACTCGCATCCAATGATAGGTTTGAATAGATTCTTTTTCTGTATAGATAACTTCTCTTTAAGTTCTTTTTTTGTTGCTTTATCATCGTCAGATAGTTCTTCCTTTTCTGCTCTATCTTGAATTTTTTCAAGCTCTTTCTCTATCTTCTTTATTTGAGACTTGGCAGGACCGTTATTCTTATTTACGTAATTCACAAAGTCCTTTACTCCATACATTACTCCGTGGTCTGTAAGAGCTAAGGCCGGCATGCCGTCATCTATTGCTTTGTCTACCAGTCGCTTGATGCTTGCTTGTCCGTCTAGTAAAGAGTATTGAGAGTGAACGTGTAGGTGTACAAATGGCTGCATTTCAGTATAATAAATATAATTGATGTTCTTTTTAATTCACACAAATATAAGATTTTTATTGCTACTTTCAGACTAGATTTTCAAATTACTTATCGATGCACTTTCTCATAATTGAGGACTGTGTTAGTAGTGAGAGTTTTAGGTAGGCTCTATATTTTTCGGCAGGAGGTTGTTCAATAAAAAAAGGTCAACTCTTTTTGAATTGACCTTTTTTTAATATTTAAATTGTATCTACAATAGTATAGCGTTATGCAGAAACTCTCTCAAGCCATTTCAACATAAACAACATTGTAAACATTGATATGAGACATGCAGTTACAAACACCATCCATGTTGCCCAGATAGGAATGCTCTCATAGAATATTGTACCAAATATTAATAATTGATTTCCTAGTGCGGTAGCACCAAGCCATGCACCCTGCATAATACCTTGGTATTGTGGGGGGGCAACTTTTGATACAAATGATAATCCTAGCGGGCTAATAAATAGCTCGGCTACTGTAAGTATAAAGTAAGTTCCAATTAATAAGAAAGGAGTAACCCTTTGAGCAGTTTCAAGTCCTCCCATTGCTGTAACTTCTGAAGCGCTTGGCAAACCTAAAGATCCTATTGTCATAACACCAAATGCTGTTGCCGCAATACCCATACCAATAGCAATCTTCTTAGGTGTAGATGGTTCCATTCCTTTGGCCTTTAACCAACCAAATAGACCAATAATAATAGGGGTTAAGAACACTACAAAGAAAGGATTAAAGAATTGGAATATCTCGGCGCCTTGGATAGAAGTAAAACCTAAATTGATGTTAATCATACTCAGGTTCGTATAATCGTTAGCAAAGAATGTGAGTGTAACCCCATTTTGGTGAAACGAGAACCAGAAGAAAATAACAACTGC
>DUVZ01000183.1 GCA_012840785.1 Bacteroidales bacterium | reverse complement strand
GAGGGACCACAAAGGTCGGGTTGTTTAACTTTGCTGATAGGGCTATTGAAGGTGACTTTCTTTGGTATTGTGGGTTTGGTTGCTGCTAGTTTTATGATTTCGCTGTTTGCGCTAATTTTTACTGGAACTAAGTTGATACCGTTGCAATCGTTGTTTTTGAATGCTGGGATGGAGCAAACTTTGTTGTGGGTGTCTATTATACTAACGTTGCTTATTCCGTTTGTGGGGGTGGTTGTGTGGTTGGTGCGCAGGGTGATGAAGGCAAAATCGAGGCCTGTGATTGGTTTTATGATTGCTGCTCTTTGGTTTGTGGGTATTGTTGCAGGGTTGACGCTGGGCTATAGGGTGACGCGTAAATTTAGTGTTGAGAGTTTGCAGGAAACTAGTATTGAATTGACTGCTCCTTCAAACAATAAGTTGTATGTGGATATGGCGCGCTATGCTGATGATTATTTTAGTGTGAATCCAGGAACCAACATGTTTGCTATAGGCAGACATAGATTTGGGGATGATGAGTTTAATAGTTTGCCTTTTTATAATGTGGAGGAGGATTCTCTATTGTTTAATAGTATTGAGTTGAAAATAAAAACGAGTAATGATACGTTGTTTCATGTGAAGACTATTTATTCGAGTTTCGATAGAAATTATAGTGGTGCGAAAGCCAATTTGAAGGAGTTTGACTTTACGTTGCAGCAAAGCGATTCGGTATTGTGGATACCTCAGTTTTTTAAGACGCCCAAGGAGCAGGGCTATCGCAAGCAGTTTGTGGTGGTGGAGATATATGTGCCAAGTGGCTCTAAGCTTGAGGTGAGCCAGGAATTGGAGAGATATCAGCATCCAATATCGTCGGATGCAATGCAGAGAAGATATGGACGGGGGTATAGAAACAGCTTGGAGTGGAACTCGGGTGAGGAGTATCTGCTGGAGGGTGAAGATTTGACCGAGACTAGCTCGCTAAGCAGTTGAATATAAGAATTACACTTACTAATTAATTATACTTGTTATTTAACTTCAGTGTGTTTTTGAGAAGCGACTAAAGCCTGTTGGTTTTGGTCGCTTTTTTATTGTGTGGGTGTAAGCTGTAGAGTATAGAAGATTGGTTGGAAGTGAGGTTGCAAAACGATAATGTGAAAACGCTGTTTGAAGATGAGTTGGCAGTATAGGCTTGCAGCGAGTTTTAGAATATATTGAGCGATATCTTGAAGCCTATCTCATGAAATTTTAGCTTGTGAAATGAGCCTAAGACGGCAGCATTGAAGAATTTGTTGCCAATGCCATAGCCTGCCTCTGTATAAGAGCGGATATATGGATTGTAGAGATGACTAAGGTACAATCTTTCTGAAAATACCCCTTTTGAGATTACAGGAACTAGGTTTAGTATAAGAAAGGGCGACTCGTACATAATGTGATTTTGAATGTATGTGTCGGATGCATTATAGAACCTTCTGTCTAAAAGATTGAAAACACCCCCAATGCCATCGTCCCATGTTTCGGGGAAATTGCGTTTTGAGAAGAAGGCAAAGTCGGTAAAATATTCGGATTTTTGATTGCTGAAGAATCCCATTCCGATGTGATAATGGATTGATTTCATGAGATCGAGCTGAATGTTTTGAGATACATCGAGCTCTACTCTATTGTATCCCGAGGTGCTGCCTAGGACGCCTCTAAATCCTTTTGAAAATTGTAGTTTTATGGTAGGATAGGGCGAGCGTACATATATTTTTTGTCGTCGTTCGAAACGGTAATACTGTTCGGGTGTCCATGTAAACGTAACTATGGGTGCAAATATTTTTTGTCGTTTATACATTTTAGTTATTTCATCATCGTGGGTGTTTAATAATGAAATTGCTGAAGATGTATCTATATTATCCAGTTTGTTTTCGGCTGCTTTACGAATGTGATAGTCGATACCTGTGCCTACAGTGAAACCGTTTGTAACCTCTATGGTATTGTGAAGCCTAAAGTAGTAGTCGTTGTAATACTCAAAGTCGAGGTCGTCTAGCTTGAGCCCACTATTGATAAGGGTATCTTGAACCTCTTCCAAGAAAATAGAGCTATAGGTTTTGTTGCCGTTTCCTACAGATAGCGATAGTTTGCCCATGTGAGTTGGGTTGTAGTTCCACGTTGCTGTAAGATCTGTGAGTAGCTCTTTTCTTTTGAACAGGTATCCAACAAAGGCTTTCATTTCGATGCTCGATTGTCGTTTTAGTTCGTAGTTTACACCAATTTTTTGGCGATAACTTAATCCATCGAAAGAAGAATAGCTTAATAAAAAAGGATTGATAATGCCACTATAGCTAATACTGGTGTTTTTGAATTTGTAGCGCGAGCTCATAACCATGCTTTTAGCCCAATCGGCTGCGTTGTTTTTTTTGTTTAATGTGTCTGTGGCTTGCTCTTCTTGTTTTTTTTGTTCTTGTTGTAGTACAAATTCGTCGATGATGTCTCGCTCTTTTAATTGTAGCGGAATTTTTCGCTCTTTTTCCCAAAAGGATGGGTCGTTTACAAGTGGAACAGAGTCTAATCTTACTTTGTATAAATTGCTAATATTGAAGATTTGTCTCTTTGGTCTGTTCTCTTTTAGTTGTATTAGCCGGTAGTCGATATTAACCAAGCATCTGTTTGTAACGATATTTCCTAAATAGGAGAATTTTTGATGAATAACAGCATTTACAGGGAGCATATTGGTAGATGCTGTGTTGCCCATATACAACTCTATGGAAAATTCTGATGCCAAATCTACCCCTTCGCATACAAATTGCATGACGCGCCAGGTGCCTTCTTCCAACACAACTGTTCCTTCGAGCAACTTGGGCGATTTGTATATGGGGGTGAAAGAGATAGTGTAGAAAGTGACGCCATTTTCGGCAAATGTTCTTTTTAGTTCGTAGCGATAGTATTTTTTGGACTCTTCTCTTAGTGGCATAAAGAAGCGCTCGTTGCTCGACATTTCGTTGTAAACGTTGAGGTGTACAAGGCTCGAGGGCAACATCTCGTCGAGGTTTTTTTGAGAAAATGTAGTGGTTAGTTGCTTTATATCGGCAGTGTATGTGTTGGGGTGTTTGAATCTTAAGTCGCTCATTACTTCAAACACTCCTTCATCGCCGTTTCTATTGTGTAGTACAAAGTTGGGTATTAAGTGTGTGTAGCGATAAAAGAAGTTTTTCTTTAATGTTTCAACATACATTCGCATATATATTTCAGCATCATACTCTTCAACTACATCTGAGTAATGCTCGGCAGCTTTCATGGATCTTGCCATGATAGTGTCGATTGACTCTTTGTGTTGAGAAAATAATTTAGAGTTTGTTGAGAGCAACAATATAAATATATACAGAATTACTTTCTTCATTTTTGTAGTAGTAATAGATACAAACTTACAAGTTTTATTCAATAATGGTATATTTTTGTGGTAAAAAATAGACTTAAATGATGTATATTAATGTATTGAAGAAGGATTTTGTTGATATTATTGTTTTTAAACTTAGTGAAATATTGTAGTTTATGAGATTTTTTCTCTATTTTTGTGTTTTACAACAATGTTGTATAACATATGTGTTGCCAATCAATAAGGATTTAATGTGAGAAAGAATAAGCCTATAGATATTTCAGAATCGTTGCCAGATATTTGGAGGATTTTGAATGAAGAAGAGCATAAGTTGATACGAGAAAGTGCTCGTTTTATCAATCTCAGTAAAAATGAGATTGTATATTACGAGAATGATAAGCCAGTCGACTTTATGTGTTTGCTGAAAGGTAAAATAAAAATATATAAGGAGGGGGTGGGCGGACGTAGCCAAATTGTTAGGGTGGTGCGTCCTGTTCAGTACTTTGGGTATCGTGCCTATTTTGCAGAAGAGCCTTATGTTACAACTGCTGCTGCGTTTGAATCGTCTGTGGTGTGTTTGATACCGATGAAGATTATTGAGCAAATTTTGCGCAACAATGGGTCATTGGCAATGCTTCTTATACGACTGCTATCAATTGATTTGGGTGTTTCGGATAGGCGTGTAGTAAATCTTACTCAAAAACATATTAGGGGCAGATTGGCAGAGTCGCTTATCTTCTTGAAAGAGAGTTATGGTTTGGAGGAGGATGGTGCTACAATAGGTGTTTATTTGGCACGCGAAGATTTGGCAAATCTATCTAATATGACTACATCAAATGCTATACGAACGCTGTCTATTTTTGAGAAGGAGCGAATTATATCGTTAGATGGACGCAAGATTAAGATTATAGACGAAGATAGGTTGCAAAAAATAAGCCGTATTGGTTAACACAAATACTCTGCTATTGCTTGCTTTGCATTTTTAAACTTAAAGAATTCAATTTTTATAGCTGCTTTTTGCAAGCATCCATTATCTTTGTGACAAATATTAAATAGTGGACAATGATTAAACATATATTTGACTTAGTATTCTCATCACTCTATAAGCCAATAGATGCATTTATTGAAAAACCATGGGAAAAGCAGTTGCAAACGTTTGACTATATTTTGTCGCACGGAAAGCGGACTTACTTTGGTAAAAAAAATAAGTTTGATCAGATAAAAACTCCCGAAGACTTCAAAAAACGTGTCCCTATTATGGGTTACGAGGATTTGAAGCCTTATTTAGATATAATAATTAACGAAAAAAAGGACAATGTGCTTTGGGATACTCCGGTGAAATGGTTTGCCATGTCGTCGGGAACTACCAATGACAAAAGTAAGTATAT
>DUVZ01000182.1 GCA_012840785.1 Bacteroidales bacterium | reverse complement strand
TTCTTACCCATAATTATAGTTTCGTATAGTAATAGTAATGTATGTATATAACTAGTGCAAAATTACACAAAACCATTCATATTCAATCTATATTTTCTATAAAATAAGGTCTTTTGGCTTATTTAGCTCATTTTTGGAGCTATTAAAAAGTGCTCAAAAGCGTTGAAAATGACACTTTTTGCCGATTAGCGATTTATTTCACTAATTTAATTCGAAATACTCTTTTTAAAAAGCAAATAAAATGTATCTTTGCATTTGAAAAATAAATTGTTTTATATTCTTAGAACTTAAATCTATAGTTTTCAAAGAGAAATAATTTTTTAGATTAAAAAAATCAAATTATTATAAAAGTACATGGCTAGTCGAATAAAAATTAAAAATGGCTTAGACATACCATTACTAGGAAAGGCACAAGAAACTTTTCTTGGTGAGGTTAAAAGTGATGTCCTGAAAATTTGTCCTGAAGATTTTACTGGAGTCACACCTAAGCTCAGCGTAAGGGTAGGTGATGAAGTAAAAGCCGGAGCGGCCTTGATGTACGACAGAAATCATCCTTCAGTGAAGGTGGCTTCTCCTATTAGTGGAGTGGTTACAGCTATTGATCGTGGTGAAAAACGTCGTATATTAAATATAACCGTTGAAAGAAAAGGCGAAAACGAGTTTGTGGATTTTGGCATTAAAAATGCTTTAACCATGAAGCCCGAAGAGGTAAAAGAGTACATACTCGATGCTGGTCTTTGGTTTCTTGTTAAGCAACGTCCGTATGATGTTGTAGCAAATCCAGAGAAAGAGCCTAGAGATATTTTTGTAACGGGATTTTCGTCGGCTCCTTTAGCACCTTCGTATGATTTTATTTTAAAAGATCAAGACAAAGATGTGCAAGCAGGGCTTGATGCATTATCAAAACTTACAAAAGGGAAGGTATATCTTTCTATCAGTCCAAAAACAACAAACAAGGCATTGAAAAATGCTAAAAATGTTGTCGTAACGGAGTTTGATGGACCACATCCTGCAGGAAATGTTGGAGTGCAGATAAATCATCTTAAACCAATAAACAGTGGAGAGACGGTTTGGACGCTCAATGTTTTGGATGTTGCCTTAATTGGTCGTCTGTTTAATACCGGTAAAGTAGATCTTACCCGTATTGTTGCTCTAACAGGCTCTGAAGTTGAGAAAAGAGGATACTACAAAATGTTGATTGGAACACCATTAACAGAAGTGTTAGCACCAATCGCAAAATCAGCTGACATCAACTTACGCTATATTTGCGGTGATCCACTCACAGGTCGTAAAATTGAGAAAGATGGTGTGCTTCGTGCATACGACTCTCAAATTACAGTAATTCCTGAAGGTGATGATAAGCATGAGCTTCTTGGATGGGCTACACTCAGTCCTAATAAATATAGTGCAGGTCCTACCTATTTATCAAGCCTACTTCACAAAATAGGGGTGAAAGATAAATTTAGAATTGATGCTCGCATCAAGGGTGGTCCTAGAGCAATGATTATGTCAAACGAGTACGATCAAGTGTTCCCAATGGATATCTATCCTGAGTTTTTGCTCAAGTCTATTATCGCTTTTGATATTGATAAGATGATAAACTTAGGAATATTTGAAGTGGCACCAGAAGACTTTGCTCTGTGTGAGTTTGTTGACACCTCTAAAATAGAGATTCAGCGAATAGTACGTACAGGTTTAGATATGCTTCGTAAAGAAGTTGAATAATACATTTATATAATTCATCTATTTAAAAATATAACATTGAAAGCTTTAAGAAATTATATCGACAAATTAAAGCCTCATTTTGAGAAAGGGGGAAAGCTAGAAAAGTTTCATTCTGTTTTTGACGGATTCGAGACGTTCCTATTTGTCCCAAATACAACCTCAAAATCGGGTGTACACATGCACGACGCTAGAGACTCAAAGCGCACAATGAGTATTGTGATTTTAGCTTTAGTTCCAGCATTGCTATTTGGCATGTATAATATAGGTTACCAACACAATTTAGCTTTAGGCACAGATCCAGGCTTTTTCCAAACATTCTTGTTTGGTCTATTAGCATTCTTGCCTCTCATAATTGTGTCTTATGTAGTAGGACTAGGAATAGAGTTTGTTACAGCACAAATAAAAGGCGAAGAGATTGCAGAAGGGTTTTTAGTTAGTGGAATTCTTATTCCAATGATTATGCCTATAGACACACCTCTTTGGATGATTGCTTTAGCTACAGCATTTGCTGTGATATTTGCAAAAGAAGTATTTGGCGGAACAGGCTATAATGTGTTTAACGTTGCTTTGGTAGCAAGAGCATTTTTGTTTTTTGCATATCCATCTCACATGTCAGGTGATGAGGTTTTTGTTCGCACAAAAGGCATCTTCGGATTTGGAAGTCCCGAAATAATTGACGGTGTAGTACAAACAGCCGACGGATTCTCTGGTGCAACTATGTTAGGGCAATTGGCAATAACAGAGGCTCCATCCTTCACATCCTCACTTTTTACCAGTATCAACGATGGAGCAGTATCTTTAATGGATATGTTCCTCGGGTTTATTCCAGGTTCTGTTGGTGAGGTTTCTACATTGGCTATTCTCCTTGGTGCACTTATCTTGATAGTTACAGGAGTAGGTAGTTGGAAAACTATACTATCTGTATTTGTTGGAGGTGGTGCTACTGCATTATTGATTAATCAATTTGCTGTAAATCCAGTAATGGGGATGACACCACTTTATCATTTTGTATTAGGTGGTTTTGCGTTTGGAGCTGTATTTATGGCTACCGACCCTGTAACATCTGCCCGCACTGAAAAGGGTAAATGGATATATGGTTTCTTGGTTGGAGCTATGGCTGTAACAATTCGTGTATTCAATCCTGGTTATCCAGAGGGTATGATGCTTGCCATCTTATTTATGAATGCATTTGCTCCTCTTATCGATTTCTATGTTGTGGATGGCAATATTAAAAAGCGAATCAAAAGAAGCGCAATTAATAAAAAAGAAAGGGTATAAATAATGAGAACAGAAAGTAGTACATATACAATTATCTATGCCGCGGTGATGGTTATTCTTGTAGCACTTGGATTGTCGTTTACACACCAAGCATTAAGCGAGAGACAAACCAAGAACGTTCAGATTGACAAGATGCAGCAAATACTTCGTTCACTAAAACAGGACGAAAAAGATATAACAACCGATAAAGCAGAAGAAAAATATAGCAATATAATAACTGATGCTTACCTTATCAATAGCGATACAGGAGAGAAAGATGCTAGCACTGCTGGCGCACTTCCAACCGATCCTGCATTTATGGTAAATGTAGCAGCTGGCGAGGGTCTTCCTGTTTATGAAGCAAGTATTGATGGAGATAAAAAATATATTCTACCATTAGATGGTAAAGGGCTATGGGGTCCTATTTGGGGATATATAGCAATTGATTCTGATGGAGAAACTGTTTATGGCGTAGAGTTTGGACACGACTCAGAGACACCAGGACTAGGAGCAGAAATAACACACAAACCTTTTAGACAACAATTCGAAGGAAAAGAGTTGTTTAAAAATGGTGAATTTAAGTCTATAGCTGTTGTAAAGAAAGGGAGAACCCTTGCAGATAAAGACTATGTTGATGGTATTTCAGGTGGCACTATCACCAGTCAAGGTGTAGATGCAATGATTTACGACAGTGTTGATAAATACAAGAACTTTTTGGTGAACTTAAATAGTTCAAATTAAAATAGACGAAAAGATGGCATTTTTGAATAGTAAAAATAAAGCGGCGTTGATGGGTCCGCTCAATAAAAATAATCCTGTTATAATTCAGGTATTGGGAATTTGTTCTGCATTGGCAGTTACTTCTAAGCTTGAGCCTTCTTTGGTGATGGCTATAGCTGTAGTAATAGTTGCTGCGTTTGCTAATGTGATTATATCACTTTTACGAAACACCATACCTAATAGAATACGTATTATAGTACAGTTGGTTGTTGTGGCTGCACTTGTTACTATAGTAAGTGAAGTGTTGAAAGCTTTTGCTTATGATGTAAACAAGGAATTATCAGTTTTTGTGGGTCTTATTATAACCAATTGTATTTTGATGGGACGACTAGAAGCTTTTGCTTTAGGTAATGGTCCTTGGCCTTCATTTTTAGATGGAGTGGGTAATGGTTTAGGGTATGGATGGATCCTAGTTGTTGTAGGATTCTTCAGAGAACTTTTAGGCAGTGGTTCATTGCTGGGAATTGATGTTATACCCGAAGCATTATACAACTTTGGTTATGAAGATAATGGGCTTATGATTCTTCCTCCCATGGCGTTGATAGTTGTTGCTGTTATCATTTGGGTACACAGACACATGAACAAGGAGTTACAGGAAGAGACTAACTAATATTTAAGATACGAAAATTTAGATTTCATTATGGATACAATAAGTTTAATAGTCCGATCGATATTTGTAGATAATATGATTTTTGCATACTATCTAGGTATGTGTTCATATCTAGCAGTATCCAAGAACGTAAAAACAGCTATGGGGTTAGGTATTGCTGTAACATTTGTTTTAATGCTTACTCTACCGCTAAATTATATGCTCGAAAATTATGTTTTAAAAGCTGGTGCTCTAGCGTGGTTAGGTGAAAATTTTAAAGAAGTTGACTTAAGTGTTTTCAGCTTACTTATTTTCATTGCTGTGATTGCCTCATCTGTTCAGTTAGTAGAGATGGTTATAGAGCGTTTCAGCCCAACTTTATATAACTCCCTTGGAATATTTCTTCCACTAATTGCTGTTAACTGCGCTATATTAGGTGGTTCACTATTTATGCAACAGCTTAGCTTTCCAAATGTTGGAATGGCCACAGCATATGGCTTTGGTTCGGGTATTGGTTGGTTGTTGGCAATTGTGGGACTAGCTGCTATTCGTGAAAGACTACAATATTCAAATGTACCAAAGCCTCTCAAAGGATTGGGTATAACCTTTATTGTGGTTGCTCTTATGGGCGTTGCCTTTATGAGTTTTTCAGGTATAGATATTTAATAAGTAAATAATAATTGAGTTTTCAATATAAATTATCATAAGTAATATGAGTGTATTATTGAGTGCCGAAGGTTTGACAATTATTACAAGTGTTGTTGTCTTTTTGATAATAATCTTAATACTTGTTGTCATAATTTTAGTAGCAAAAGCGAAATTGCTGCCTTCTGGAAATGTAAAAATAGTTATTAATGATGAGAAGGAACTTGACGTACCAGCAGGAGGAACACTTCTAAATGCTTTGCAAAACGAAAAGATATACCTTTCATCGGCTTGTGGTGGTAAAGGAACTTGTGGCGAGTGTAGATGTCGCGTTACTGAAGGTGGTGCAGGCATACTACCCACAGAGGTTGGTTTC
>DUVZ01000181.1 GCA_012840785.1 Bacteroidales bacterium | reverse complement strand
ATTTTACAGTGCGAAATGGATTTTTATGACATAAATGCCCAAGAAACGGACAGTAAAACGAAAAAAATGCGATGTAAAACATTTTGTAGGCTGCTGATGCGATTTTCAACAGTTTCAAACATTTTGTATGCATACAAAATGTTTTGAATAAATGTAATAGATTACCAAATACATTTTGCGCAGACTAAGCAATTATTTAGAATTATAAGCAAAAAATAATCATTTGAATTTGAGTAATTATCACACTGCATAAGAGGAGATGTTCGGTTGCCAAGTGTAAATGGGTGTCCTTTAGATGAGGGTATCAAGTTCTATCTAGGCAATATTCCTATAATACTAAAAAACTCAACCTTTTAAGATAAAGGCATAGAAGTAATAATGAATAACTACTGAAGTATAGTGTCAATTAGCGCATCGTAGATGTAGCACTGTCTGTAGTAAAATGCCAACTTAAAAAACACCTAACTCCGTCAGGAGTGGTCTGTTTAAATGGAGAATACATTGATATTGAATGTTGAGAAGAAGATCATTTACAGCAATAGGTGCAACACTTCAAGCAAAATGTTTTTATCAATCTAAACACATACTTTTGCATGTGATTCAAAAATAATTGGAAAGTAGAGTCAATGGGAAAATAAAAAAGCAGCTGCAATGTCGTTAAAAACTATGCAACTGCCTCTTATTTCTAATTATGGAGAATAGAAAAGTAGATATATCTATAAATTTAAAATCAAATTAACTTGATCTTCTAAAAGCCAAGGTTCGCATTTCTTTCTTACTGGGTATACGCAAAATTAATCGTTCCCAAATAGTGTTGGGATTATAGCGAACCAAACGAATTGCATTTAAAATAACAAGAAGTACACTCAATTCGTGAATAAGCATTCCTGAAGCCAAATTCACGTTTTTTGTAAGCACTCCTGCCAATAATAGTGCAACAGTTCCATCACCCAGAAACATATTTTGTTCCATATTACGTACAGTTGCTTTGAAAGCTTCACCATATAAACTAATTTATCAAGATTATCGGCCATCAAAACAACATCTGCGGTTTCCATTGCAACATCAGTTCCTGCAACACCCATTGCAATCCCTACATCAGCTGCTGCAATTGCAGGAGCATCGTTTACACCATCTCCAACCATGGCGAGTCTTTTACCTTTCCCCATGCAAGCTTTCACTTTATTTACTTTGTCCTCTGGCAGAAGATTGGCGAAAACTTTTTGGATACCAACTTTTTTGCCGACGATATTTGCTGTATGCTCATTATCACCAGTCAACATTACAGTATGTTTTATTCCAGCTGATTTTAATTCTTGGATTGTATTTGCTGCTTTACTCCTCACCTTGTCAGCAATAGAAATAACGCCTAAAACATCATTTTTATTGGCAACAAAAACTGCCGTATTTCCAGATTCTTCTTGCTCAGTAGCATAAGATTCAACCTTGGCATCAATAAAAACTTTATTTTCAGAAAGCCCTTTACGATTTCCAATATAGAGAGAATCTCCATTGAGATTTACCTTAATACCGCGACCTTTTAATACGTTTACCTCTGTAGGTGTATTAACGAGTTCTAATCCATTTCTTTCAGCTTCTTTTATAATAGCCTTACCTAAATGGTGTTCAGATATCAATTCGGCTTCAGCAGCCATCGTTAACAGTTTATTCTCTGATATACCAAATGATTTGATTGCAGTAACCTCTGGTTTCCCTCGAGTTAAAGTACCTGTTTTATCGAAAACAACAGCATTCAATTTTGCAAGATTTTCCATCACCTCTCCGCCTTTAATCAAAATTCCATTCCTAGCACCGTTTCCAATACCTGCTACAATTGAGACAGGTGCAGAAATAACCAAAGCTCCAGGACACGCAATTACTAAGAATGTAAGAGCTAGATGAACATCT
>DUVZ01000020.1 GCA_012840785.1 Bacteroidales bacterium | reverse complement strand
GCAGAGAATGATGGAAAAACGCCCCATTTATTATTAGAACCAAAGTTAGAAGAGCCATCTTGTCTAACTGTAGCTTGTAGCATATAACGCTCAGCATAGTTGTAGTCTATACGACCAAAATAAGATGCTGTAGTTACTCCATTGTGACCAAAAGTACCACCCCATGCACGCTCTTCTTTTCTATCTGCAATAGCAGAGTTGATTTGTGCTTTTATAGGGTCGGTTTCTAATAGGTCTCTATCAGATCCTCCTAAATTGCGTGCTGTGTATTTAGATGCAGACTGTCCTAAAACGAACGAAAGATTGTGAACATCGTTGAATGTGTTATTGTATGAGAAGTAGTTCTCTAACTGCCAACGGAATCCTCTATTCATTTCGCTTTGCACAGAACTAAACTGAACATCTTTTCCTTGTGATGCTAGGAAATATGGGAATGTGTGTGCATCATAACCCCAAAACGAGAGGTCGACACCATAGCTACTGCGGAATTTAAGTCCGGGTAAAACATCGATCTCTCCCCAGAATGTTCCAACAAATTTATCATCGTTATTAACACCCGATGAGGGTTGGTTCAGCATTCCTATTGGATTGGCAATCTCTTGAAAACCAGATGGTGGTAGAGAAAACACACGTCCTTGACTATCTGTTACTGCATGTGGACGGCTTGCCAATATTGATGCAGCATCGTCTTCGCTTGCATAAACAGGCACTAAAGGTGAGAAAGTAACTGCACTACCTAAAATAGAACCATACTCGGAGTTGGTTTCAACACCTGTTGACTTTCCTCTTGAATAGCCAACATTGACTCCTGCTGTAACTTTGTTTAAGAACGAACGGTTGATGTCTTCAAAAACCTCATAGGTATTGTTCGACCTTAAACTCCATCTACTATAATTCGATTTATTGTAATCGCCACCAACAATACCTGCTTGATCGAAATAGCCAAGAGAGATAAAGTATTTTATTTTTGGAGAACCTCCAGAAATACTTACTTGATGACTTTGAACGGGTGCATTCTTATAAAATGTTTCTTTTTGCCAGTCTGTACCCTTACCTATTGTAGCAATTTGATCGTGGGAGTAACGAGGCATGTTGCCATCATTAATATCCGACTCGTTCATAATTACCATATACTCTTGAGCATTCAAAACCTCTTTGTATTTCCATGGATTTTGCCACCCGTAGCTCATATCGTAATTTACTTGAACTTTGCCTTCTTGTCCAGATTTGGTTGTTACAAGCACAACACCATTGGCACCACGTGCCCCGTAAATAGCTGAGGAGGCAGCGTCTTTTAAAATCTCGACTGATTGTATATCTGTAGGATTCAAATAGTTGATTCCACCACCAACTTCCATACCATCTACAATAAATAGTGGGTCGCTGTTATTGACAGTACCAACGCCACGAATACGGAATTTAGAGTCTGAACCCGGCTGACCTGAACTTTGAGTGATTTGAACACCCGAAACTTTTCCTTTCAAAGCGTCCTCTACGCGTGAAGGTCTGTTTGTATTCAACTCTTCGGCAGTAACTCTACTAATAGCTGCTGTTACAACGCTCTTCTTTTGAACACCGTAACCCACTACTACAAGCTCGTCAAGCATCTCGGAGTCTTCTGTCATTACTACATTTAAAGTGGTTTGGTCTGTTATTCTTATCTCTTGGCTATTATAACCAATGTAAGAAAAATGTAAAACAGAACCACGAGGCACAGTCAGGGCAAAGTTGCCATCGTAATCTGTTATTGTACCTGTAGTTGTGCCAGGGATAGAAATATTGGCTCCAATAATAGGTTCACCATTGCTATCTGCAACAACTCCCTTTACATCAACTCTTTGTGGTTGGTCTTGTTTAGAAGATGTAGCTGTAGTAGCTAGTGCTTCGTGAAGAATGTAAATTTTATTGTCTCTCAATTCATATTTCATGTTTCTAGACAACAATAATTCATTTAATACATCAGAAAGTTCCGCCTGGGTTACTTTAATTGTAACGGCATCATCAAGATTGACAACCTCTTTGCTGTAGGCAAGAGAGTATCCTGATTGCTTGGAAACTTCCTCTAAAACTGTTTTTAGATTTTTTTGGCTGAAATTCAAACTAATCCCTTGTGCTGTACTGATTGTAAAGCAAGACAGAAGGAAAAAAGAGAGAATAATCAATCGCCTTTTAAAAAGCATTTTTCTCATAGGTGTTGTGTATTATAATTTAACAATAAAAATATTTTCCAGAGTATTAACAGATGGTAAAAAACAGTTCAAAAACAGCAAAAGAGAGCGTTTATGTTACTATATTTCACACCCGTTACAATATAGACACATTAGTATGGGGGAAGGATGAGTTTATTTTGTTAAATAAACTGTTAAGGTAAGTTATATTACAGTTCTACGTGTACTACATTGTCTTTTAGGACAAATCTAATAGGAGTAATTTTTTCTAGTTCAAGTAAAATATCCTCAATTGCAGTCTGCTTTGAGGTAATTGTGTAGGTATATTCCAATGCATCAGTGTTTTCTATAACAAACCTAATATTGAATCTTCTATTTAGGGTTTTTAAAACATCGTATAATGGTGTATTTGAGAAATAGAGAACGTTGTTCTTCCAAATTGATTCTTCTAGTGATTTTTCTAGATTGACAATAGTGGTTAGCCCATTAG
>DUVZ01000180.1 GCA_012840785.1 Bacteroidales bacterium | reverse complement strand
TAATTGCTGATATGCTTAGCACAGCGGGTATTAATCGACTGATAACTATGGATTTGCATGCCGACCAAATACAAGGTTTCTTGGATGTTCCTGTAGACCACTTGTATGCCTCGCGTGTATTTATAGATTATATGCGCGATTTGAATCTTGATAATTTAGTGCTTGCTACTCCTGATGTGGGTGGAACAAAGCGTGCTAGTGCTTATGCTAAATTTTTGGAGGTTCCAATGGTGATATGCTATAAGTTGAGAAAAAAGGCTAATGTAATTTCGGATATGCAGGTGCTGGGCGATGTGGAAGGTATGGATGTATTGCTAGTTGATGATATTGTAGATACTGCAGGTACTATTACAAAAGCTGCTGAGCTGATGATGAATAATGGTGCAAAATCGGTAAGGGCAATTGCTAGCCATGCTGTAATGTCTGACCCTGCCACACAGCGTGTGAATGATTCTTGTTTAACTGAAATGATTTTTACTGATAGTATACCATACACTAAGAAGAGTGAAAAGGTGAGGATATTGTCTGTTGCAAACATGTTTGCTGAATCTATTCAGAGGGTATGTAACAATGAGTCGATCAGCTCGTTGTATGTAATATAGCTATAATGCAATAAATTTGCTGTATTCTAAAAAAGTAAGTTGCAATTTATTGAAACTGTTTTTAAAAGGAATATAGTAGAAATGATATAGTATAAAATACTAACGGTATAAATAGAGAGAGGGCTTAAAGTGTTGACTTTAAGCCCTCTCTCTTATTTATATTCATTGAAAACTAGCCGGGGAATTATGATTGCAGTTTTTCTTTAATATCTTTTATTAAGCCTTTGGCTGCATCTTCTAGCAAATTCATCACTAGGTTAAACCCATCGTCGCCTCCATAATAGGGGTCGGGTACGTGATCGTGATCGGCAAAATCGATTGAAAAATCGGTCATGCGATGAATTTTTTCAACATCCTCTTGTGTGATTGCTAGTTTTTTTACATTCATGTAGTTGTTATTGTCCATAACAATGATGTAATCGAACTTCTCGAAATCTGACGATCTAAATTGTCGAGCAATACTGTCAAAATTGTATCCTCGTTTTTTGCCATGTGCCTGCATGCGTTCGTCGGGCTGTTTTCCTTCGTTCCAGCTTGATGTACCAGCAGAATCTACAAAAACTCTGTCGTCAAGTCCTTCATCTGCAAGCATTTTCTTCACAATTCCTTCAGCAGCTGGAGAGCGACAAATATTGCCAAGACAAACAAATACTACATTTATATTTTTATCTTCCATATTATTTTATCTGTTTATATTATTCATTATTCTAATGTTATATTCTTATCAATAGATACAAATATAACGAATTTAAATGAAACAAAGGTGATAATGCTAAATGTGAGTGGAAAAAAACAGGTAAATAGGAGCAAAAAAGTGCATATAACTGTCTGTTTTTAATGTGAAAAAATATATTGAAGTAATTCTTAGCAAATTGTATGTTTTGTGTGTGAGAATAAATAGTTACCTTTATCGTTTCTTGAAATAGTTTTCAAGTTGTATAGATGACGCTAAGCGCATAGTGCGAGATATAAAATAGAATTTTGATGGAACAGAGAAACAGACCAATTAATCAACAACCACGATGTAAAGAGCTTTCGATTTCTGAAAAGGATGTTCGTTTGGAATTGAAGAAAAGCAAAATTTTGAGAGCTTTGTATATGCTAGGGGGGTCTATCTCGTTGGCTTTGGGGGTGATAGGTGTATTTGCGCCTGGTTTGCCCACAACACCTTTTGTGCTATTATCTGCTGCATTGTATGCAAAAAGCTCCGAAAAGTTGTACAATTGGTTGTTGGAAAACAAGTATTTGGGTCCTCGTATAAAAAGTTATCACCGTCAAAAAGGGGTAACGCTAAGAAATAAATATAGAATTATTGCGCTGATGTGGACAATGGTGCTTATCTCTGCTTTTTTAATTATAAAAATATTGTCTGTCAGAATTATTATAATTGGTGCAGGAGTGATTGGGGCTGTGGTGGTTAGGTTTTTTGTGCCAACTGCAATTGAAGATGCTAAAGAGGAGGAGTAGGGTTTTTCTTTAAATAATTACTGCCCCCTATGCTAGCGAGGGAGGGGGGTTCCTAACCTTGAATCTTTTTAATACAAAGTGATTTCACTACTAGTGATTTTTTTGTCTAGCCTGTTTTAGCTCTTAATCTATTTTGTAGTAAGCAAAATAATATTTCTCTACCTTTTTTGATAGCAAATCAATATTAAGCATATCCGAAGCTTCGGATATATCTCTTATAGATTCGTCGCGATAGAGAATATCTATACTGTCATCATATTCGTTGTACATATCTGTTGTGATAATATCTGACGAAACCAAATAGCGTGCCTCGTGGTTAGATATATTGAAATGATGCATGAGCGATTTGACATGCTCTTCTATTTTAAAATCGTCGTGTGGACGGTGGCTAATTTCAATTTTAAAGAGTGTTCTATTGATAAGGGCTTTGCTTAAGGTGGAGAGAACTATATCTTTGTGGGTGCTCCAAACTTTTAGTGCCGACCAAATATCGTTGTCGTCAAGATCGAGAAAGAGATTCAAAGTTTCTAGATTTTCTCTAAAGTCTTGTTCGGTATCATCGTGCCTCAAGAAATAGCTAAGCGAAGGAGAGGCAAATAGGTATGTTCCGTTTCGAGCTAACTCTTTAGCTCGCATAAGTGTGTTGATTAATGTTTTCTCTGCTGCTACAGCTGTTTTGTGTAGGTATACTTGCCAGTACATCAATCGGCGTGAAGTGAGAAAGTTTTCGATGGAGTAGATGCCTTTTGACTCTACTACTAATTTATCGTTTCTAACATCCAGCATTTTGATAATTCTTGCCGAGCCAATATTTCCTTCTGTAACTCCTGTGAAATAGCTGTCGCGACGAAGGTAATCTAATCTGTCTACATCTAATTGTCCGCTCACTAATTGATGCAAGAAGTGTTTTGGATACTCGTCTTTAAAAATGGATATGCAAATTTCGAGCTGATTGTCCCACTCTCTGTTTAGTCGCTCCATCAATAGAAGTGAGATGGTTTCGTGTTTCACTTGTGTTACTAAAGTGTTTTCTAGAACGTGTGAGAAGGGACCGTGACCAGTGTCGTGCATTAGTATACACGCTAAAGCGCCTATATACTCTTCTTCTGTTATTTCATTGTTTTTCTGACGAAGGTGATGTAGTGCTTCATCCATAAGATACATTGCTCCTATAGAGTGATGAAACCTAGTGTGTTGTGCTCCTGGATAAACAAAGGCAGCCAAACCAAGTTGACGTATTCTATTGAGGCGTTGTAGGAATGGGTGTTGTATTAACTTGTAAATAAAATTATTGGGTACGGTAATGAATCCAAATACTGGATCATTTATAATTTTTCGTTTTTGATACATAGTGTAGTATGTTTTAAACCAATGATAACAAATTAATTATCCTCAATAGTATTGTAATGTGCTTGTGATAAGTGTTTTAAATAGTCTATAAATAATCGACAAATAATAAAGGGTTTATTCTATTTATAGATATTTATTGAGCATATTAGCCATTTCTAGCTGTATTTTTTCTGCTTCTTTGGCTGCTGTGTTTGCAAAATCATCGCTGCTATCGGCATAGATAATTGCACGTGAAGAGTTTACCAGAAGGCCACAAGTTTTATTCATTCCTACTCTGCACACTGCTTCTAAGTTGCCTCCTTGAGCACCAATACCAGGTACGAGAAGAAAATGATTGGGTACAATTTTTCTTACACGCTCAAATAATTTATCCTGTGTTGCACCTATTACATACATTATCTCTTCTTCTGAAGCCCATTGTTGCGATGTTTTCAATACTTTCTCAAACAGCGCTTCCCCGTTTGCATCTTCGGTAAGTTGAAAGTCCTCAGATCCTTTGTTGGATGTTAAAGCCAATAGAATAACCCATTTATCTTTTTTCAAAAACGGACGAACGCTGTCTTCTCCCATATATGGAGCAACTGTTACTGCATCCATTCTCAATTTGTCGAAGAAAGCACGAGCATACATTTCACTTGTATTGCCAATATCGCCTCTTTTTGCATCTGCTATCAAAAATATCTCAGGATAGCGTTGTTTGATATAGGCAACTGTTTTTTCGAAAGCCAACCAACCTTCTAAACCTGCAGACTCGTAGAAAGCTAGATTGGGTTTGTAGGCTATGCAATATTTTGCTGTTGCATTTATTATTGCTTTGTTGAACTCGTAAATTGGGTCGTCAGTATCCAATAGATATTCAGGAATTTTATTTAAATCTGTATCTAATCCTACACATAGAAACGACTGTTTCTTTTTGATTTGGACAAATAAATCTTGCTTGGTCATATAGCTAATTTGTTGATTAATAACTTATAGGTTGGCTTCTTTCATCTTTTCTGCATTCTCTGTTATGATTAATTGATTAATCACATCTTCGATATCTCCATCCATAAAGCCTGACAAATTGTAGCTTGTATAATTTATTCTATGGTCTGTCATTCTTCCTTGTGGATAGTTGTATGTACGAATTTTTGCCGACCTATCGCCTGTAGAGACAAGTGTTTTGCGGCGTGAAGCTATATCGCCTTGCCTTTTATTAAGTTCTATATCATATAATCTAGAGCGTAGTACTTGCATAGCCGTTTCTCTGTTTTGAACCTGAGAACGTCCTGCTTGACAAACAACTACAATACCGGTGGGTTTGTGAGTAAGTTGTACTTTGGTTTCAACTTTGTTTACATGCTGTCCGCCTGCTCCGCCCGAACGTGAGGTTTGTAATTCAATATCTGCTGGATTTATTTCAAGATCAAACTCTTCTGCCTCTGGTAAAACTGCAACAGTAGCAGCAGATGTGTGCACACGGCCCTGTGTTTCGGTTTGTGGCACTCGTTGAACACGGTGCACACCCGATTCGTATTTCAAAATACCATAAACACCATCACCTGATACTGTGAAGATAATTTCTTTAAATCCACCCAATGTGCCTTCGTTAAAGCTTGTGATTTCTGTTTTCCAGCCTTTTGATTCACAAAATCTGGTGTACATTTTATACAAATCGCCAGCAAAAATAGCTGCTTCGTCTCCACCTGTGCCACCTCTTATTTCCATTATAACATTTTTATCATCCTCGGGGTCGGCTGGAATAAGTAAATATTTAATTTTCTCTTCCAATTCGGGTAGTATTTCGCTATAATGCGATAGCTGCTCGCTAGCCATCTCTTTTAATTCGCTGTCAGACTCGTTTTCTAAAATGCTTTTGGCTTCGTTAATAGAATCGTAAGCATTTTTATATTCGTTTCTGGCATCTAATATTTTTTGAAGTTCGCTATATTCCTTGTTCAATTTAACATAGCGATTCATATCTGATATAACATCGGGGTCGGAAATGAGGGTAGTTATCTCCTCAAAACGGACTACTAGATGTTCTAATTTACTTAATAATGTATTTTCGTTCATAAATAATTTCTAATATAATATTTCAAGTGAATTAATAGTTAAATCGACCAAATTCACTCTCTATTGTCAATCCTTTTGTGGTTGCCTCTTCAACTCTACCTACTATTTGAGCATCTATATTGAATGATTTAGACAGCTCAATTACCTGATTAGCAAATTGTTCGGGTAGATATATCTCCATTCTATGCCCCATGTTAAACACCTTGTACATTTCAGACCAATCTGTTTGAGATTGCTCTTGAATTAATTTAAATAAGGGTGGTATTGGAAACATATTGTCTTTAACTACATGTAAATTATCGCCAATGAAGTGAAGCACCTTTGTTTGTGCACCTCCAGAGCAGTGAATCATGCCATGAATTTCTGCTTTTAAATCTTTAAGAATGGTGGCTATCACTGGAGCATAGGTGCGAGTAGGGGAGAGAAGTAGTTTTCCGGCATCTACTCCTAGTTCATCTATCATCTCAGTCAGCTTTAACTTACCTGAATAGACAAGATCTTTTGGTATTGCAGAATCGTAACTTTCGGGGTATTTATCAGCCAAATAATTGGCAAATAAATCGTGTCGAGCCGATGTTAATCCATTACTACCTGTGCCACCATTGTATTCATCTTCATAAGTAGCTTGTCCACTTGAAGATAATCCAACAATTACATCACCAGCTTGAATATTGGCATTGTCTATTACATCTGCACGTTTCATACGACAGGCTACTGTGCTATCAACAATAATGGTTCTGACCAAATCGCCAACATCTGCAGTTTCTCCACCTGTTGGATAAACACTTACACCCAGTTGGGTTAACTCTTCGCACAGTTCGTTTGTTCCATTGATAATAGTGGAAATTACTTCACCTGGAATTAAGTTTTTGTTTCTACCAATTGTAGAAGACACCAAAATATCGGTTGTTGCTCCAACGCACAGCAGATCATCGATATTCATAATTAGTGCATCTTGTGCAATTCCTTTCCAAACTGAAAGATCGCCTGTTTCTTTCCAATACATATATGCT
>DUVZ01000179.1 GCA_012840785.1 Bacteroidales bacterium | reverse complement strand
TCCTCTTCCTGCTTCTCCAGCTCTTGCCGCTTCAATAGCTGCATTTAGAGCAAGCAAGTTAGTCTGCTCAGCTATTCCACTGATTACTTCAATAATCTGCCCTATTTGATTAGAAGTGTTACCCAAAGCTGAAATCACATTGGACGTTCTTTCTGTATCCTCTTTCAGATGATTGATTTGATCAATGGATTGGGTAGCTGAACTACTTCCTCTAGCAATATCATCTATCATCTGTGCAGTGGTTTTTCCCATATTATTCGTACCCATATTCACTTCATTGATTTGATTCATTAAATTGCTCAGATTTGACAGTGCAGAATCAATCTGACTCGATTGCTCTTCCGCACCGGAGGCAATTTCCAAGATTGTGCTGCCCACATTCTCAGCAGCTTGGCCAACCTGCTCCCCTGATGCATACAATTCTTGGCTTGATGCAGCTATCTGATCCGATGTATCCGCTATTTGCACGATGATTGTTCTCCAATTTCGAATCATGGAAGCAAAAGAATTTGACAGTTGGCCCAGTTCATCTTTTCTCTTCAGAGAATCTTCGTCAATTTCCACGGTCAAATCCCCGTTTGCCAATAATTCAGCCTGCTTGGCAGCAACAAGTATAGGTTTTGTTATTTTATTGGAAGAAAAATAGATAACAACCGATGTCAGAAGAATACTAAGTATAATAACTCCAAACAATATAAATTTCAGATTGTTAATCATTCCCATATATACCGCAACCGGCTTGTAGGATAAAATATACATACCGTACTTATCACTGTTGCTATAAGCGGCAATATAATCAATACCATCCCTGACAAAAAAATCAATTCCTGTTTCTTCTTCTATCATTTTATGGTAGAAGTCTTGTAATCCATTTTCCTCATCCTTAAAATCTAAAGATAAAACAAGGTCTGGCTCTGTTGATGAAATCACAAGTCCCTCTGAATTCAAAATGAGTGTTTTAAAATCACTCTCAGAAGAATTAATATCAACAATATTTTTAGATAAATTGTTCAATTCTATGGCCATTGCTACTGTCCCTAAATGGTTGCCACTATCTTTTATAGGGGCTACTATTGTCATAACAGGCCGCCCAGTAGTAGGTGATTCTATTGCTGGCCGTACAAGCAAAATATCCGTACTTCCTACTTCTTCGCTTTCCCATCCGACAGACTTGCCTCCAATTCCATCTGCTATATCTATATTTTGATACATTAAAAACATATTCTCAAAAACACCATTTCCCAGTTCAAAATTACCCTGTAGGTTTTTTGAAATCTTCTGCAGGTCTGTGTTGCTTGGGTTGGTGGAAGTAGTAATGGCCTTACTTAAAGAATCAACTATACTAGGTTGCATTGCTATTGATTGAGCTTGCTTTTCCAAATCGGACAAGGCCAATTCAGTTTGATTTCTTTTTTCAACAGCAATATTTAACAACTCATTACTAGCTGAATCCTCCAAATGCTTTTGTGATAAATAACTAGCTGTAAAAAGACTGATGAGCATAGGTATTAACATGCACAGAACAGATATCGTAAAAACCCTCCAACTCAATCCCTTAAATCTCATAATTTCATTATTTTTCATGACGTATCCCTCCTGTTTTCTATGTATATTCGACAACTTATTTGCAATTACTTTCATTAAGCTGTAATTACAAGAATCATCTATCTATAAAAATGAACTTAAATATTTAACACACATAGAGCCGTCGATTCATAATTAATTCGACTTCTTTCTTGTACATTTTAGCATTATCTACACCTATATTTCGATATAATATGCCATTTTCCTCCTCTATTCTATTGTAACAAAAAATAGATATATTAGCAATCTAAATCTTCTGACTTCTACAAATACAGTAACTTTGAGCTCTGCAACTGTTTTATGGTTATCCCTTGGTGAAAGGGCAACACCTTGCAGCCTTATACCTTTGACATCAGCACCACTTTATGTCGTTAATATCTTCTTTATTTCTTCTATAGACAGAATCTTAGCAACAGCCTTAACTTTTTCATTAACTACAAGAGCAGGAGTTTGCATAACCCCATATTTCATTATTTCTTTAAAATCGGTTACCTTTTCTATAGAAGCTTTGACTCCAAGTTCTTCTACAGCTAGCTTTGT
>DUVZ01000019.1 GCA_012840785.1 Bacteroidales bacterium | reverse complement strand
AGGAGGAAGGATACCTTAAAGACTATGAAGCTGAAGTGTGGGCACCTGTTTCTATTAATGAAGAGGGTCAACTTTTTGCAGGCTTTCAATATTATTTAGGACCCGTACACTATACATCTATGAAGGCTCTTAATAAAGATGTGCCTGCAGCAGATCGTCTTCATTTAGAAAAAATGGTGAAGCTTGGTTGGAACTGGCTAAGCTGGATAAATAAATATTTTGTAATACCTATTTTCAATCTATTCTTGTCGATGGGATGGAATATGGGATTGATTATATTTCTTTTGACGCTGTTGGTGAAATTGATTATTTCACCATTGACATTCAAGGCATACAAATCGACAGCTAAAATGAGGGTGTTGAAACCTCAGGTGCAAGAAATTGAAGCCAAGTATCCTGGAGAAGATAAGGCTATGGAGCGACAAAAAGCAACCATGGAGCTTTATAATAAAGCTGGTGCGAGCCCTATGAGTGGATGTTTGCCCATGCTATTGCAATCTCCTATTCTAATTGCTCTGTTTTGGTTTTTCCCATCAGCTATCGAGCTCAGACAACAGAGTTTCCTATGGGCAGACGATTTATCGACCTATGATGCATTGATAACATGGAGTGGCAACATTCCGTTTATCTCTAAGTATTTGGGAAATCATCTCAGCTTGTTTACATTGTTGATGACTGCTACTAACATTATTTATGCTAAGTTTAATATGGAGGCAAGTGGTGGTGGATCGCAACAGATGTCTGCAATGAAATTTATGCCCTATATGATGTCTGTTATGATGTTGTTTTTCTTCAACTCATACCCATCAGGATTGAGCTATTACTATTTTATTTCATCGTTGATTACTATACTTCTTACTCTCTCTTTCCGTAAAGTGGTGAATGAGGAGAAGTTGCTTGCCAAACTAGAGGCTAATAAGCGTAAACCTAAAAAGAAATCAGGATTTATGGCTCGATTAGAGGAGGCTCAAAAGCAACAAGAGCAGCAAGCTAGACAACGTGCAAAACAAAACTCAAAGAAAAAGAGATAGATACTATCCCTTGATATTATATATTTAAAAACCAGAACTTATTATTTAGTTCTGGTTTTTAATTGCAATAAAAAATATATATATACTATATAAACAGAGAGGTTTATACGATAACTCTTTATGATAACACTGAAAAGAGTGAAACTAATGAACTTATCTTTTTGTATTTTGTTTTAACAGTACACGAATATTTACAATTTAATAAAATTCATTATGAATGAGAGTAATATGGGATTGGCCTACGATGAAGATGATGCTGTAGAGTTTATCCAGAGCTGTATGCCCAAAGAAAATAAAGGGCTTTTGAGTAATGACGACATTATTTATCTTGTCGATCTTATTTATGAGTATTACGAGAAAAAGGGTTTTCTGAACGAAGATGCCGATGATGAGATTGAGTTTGATGAAGAAGACCTTATAAACTATGTCTTCGAAAATGCAAAATCAGCTAAGATTAAGGGTTTGACTATAGATGTGGTTGAGTCCGTTGTAGATGGAGAGTTCTCTTATTGCGAGAGTCTTGAGGAAGAAGACTTTGATGAGAACGATGAGGACGATGAAGAAGAAGTATAAAAGAAATTAACAACAAAATTAAATATTTAAAAGTATTATTATCTATGAAACATTTATCATTATTTGCCACTATATTATTGAGTGGTCTTTTAATTCTATCGAGTTGCGGAGCAAGCAATACAGTTAAAGGTGGCGGAATAGGCGCTGGCGCAGGTGCCGGAGTAGGTGCCGGAGTTGGTGCTATAATAGGAGGAGGCAAAGGTGCAGCCTGGGGAGCAGGTATTGGAGCAGTACTTGGAGGTACTACAGGTGCCATTATTGGAAATAAGATGGACAAGCAGAAAGCCGAACTAGAAGCTATTGAAGGTGCTCAAGTAGAGTCTGTAAATGAAGGTGAAGCTATTAAAGTAACTTTCGAATCAGGTATTTTATTTGCTACAAATTCAAGCACATTGAATGCTGCTTCTCGTGAGTCTTTAAGCAAGTTTGCAAATTCGTTGCAAAATAACCCCGACACAGATGTAAAAATCTATGGTCATACAGATAGTACTGGTAGCGATGCTATTAACAATCCACTATCTCAAAAACGTGCCGAGTCGGTTTACAACTACTTACTCTCTATGGGAGTTTCTGGTAATAGAATAGACTCTCAAGGCTTTGGTTCATCACAGCCAATTGCTGACAACAGCACAACTGCAGGTAGAAGCAGAAATAGAAGGGTAGAGGTATTTATTCTTCCAAATGCTAAGATGATTCAAGAAGCTCAAGAGCAAGCTAGATAATAGCTGAGAATATAAACTATACATTAAAGTCGTTTCACGTATATGCGTAAAGCGACTTTTTTGCATTAATTTTGTTGGTTTTTAGATTGAGTGGCTTATAGAGAGATAATTTTATTATATTTGCTCTCTAATTAAATTAATGTATAGAGAAATAAAAAAATGGCAGAAGAGCTAATACTTTCGACCAAAAACAGCAGTAAGGAAGAAGTATATATATCCCTTACACCTCAGATAAAAGCTTTAATTGAGGGTGAAGAAGACTTGGTAGCAAACCTTGCAAATGTGGCAGCTGCTTTAAAAGAGGCTTTCGACTTCTTTTGGGTGGGTTTTTATATTGTAAAGAACAATCAGTTGGTGTTGGGTCCTTTCCAGGGTCCTATTGCTTGTACACGCATTGGCTACGGAAAAGGAGTTTGTGGCACATCGTGGAAAGAAAATAAAACCATCATTGTTGACGATGTTAATGAGTTTCCAGGTCATATTGCTTGCAGCTCTTTGTCGCAATCAGAAATTGTAGTTCCTATTGCTCGAAACAATGAGGTGGTAGCAGTATTGGATGTGGATAGCGATAAATTGAGCCAATTTGATGAGGTTGACCAAAAATATCTATCGCAAATAGTAGAATACATCAATTTTTGATTTGATTATTTTGTTAAATCAAAAGTTCATTATATCTTTGTGCTTCAATTTTGGAAATAGCTCATAAAGGGCTGAACATCCATTGCGAAAGTAGCTCAGTTGGTAGAGCATAACCTTGCCAAGGTTAGGGTCGCGGGTTCGAATCCCGTCTTTCGCTCAATATCAACTCAATATTACACACAAACAAATATAAGTACTGAGCAATCTCAGTACTCTCTATTTATAGATACTTATAAGAAGCGCAGGTGGTGAAATTGGTAGACACGCTACCTTGAGGGGGTAGTGCTGGTAACGGCATGTGAGTTCGAGTCTCATCCTGCGCACAATATAGAAGAAGCATTCACTTAAAAGTGACTGCTTTTTTCATTTTTAGCGCAGAAATGATTATTTTTACACTACTAGACACTAAATAGCATACTGCCCTATGAAAATACTATCCTCAAAAGCAATCCGTACAGTAGATGCCAAAACCATTGAATACAATGGAATAGAGTCGCATGAGTTGATGGAGAGAGCTGCATTTGCTTTTACCAACTATTTTATAGAGCATTATTTTATCGATGAAAGAGTAGCTGTTTTCTCTGGAACTGGGAATAATGGCGGTGATGGTGTAGCTGTGGCTCGTATGTTGTACATGGCAGGCAATACTGTTAAGCTCTATATAGTAGAAGTGGGCAGTAGTTATTCTAAAGACTGTTTACTCAATATAGAGAGGGCACAAAAAGCAGGTGTAGAGGCTATTAAAATTGGTTCTGTTGACGAAATGCCAAATTTGGAGGATATAGATGTGGTGGTTGATGCTATTTTTGGAACAGGTTTGTCGCGCCCATTAAGTGGATTGGCAAAAGAGGTGGTTGAAGCAATTAACACACTGCAGAAGAGGGTTGTTAGCATTGATATTCCAAGTGGACTTTTTATGAATAAGCCCACAGAGGTGGCAATACATGCTACAGAAACAGTTACCTTTCAGATACCTAAATTGGCACTCTTTTTACCAGATAACAGTCAGTTTGTTGGTCGCCTCTTCACCGTGGATATAGAACTAGATGCAAAAGCAATTGATGAGGCAGAGACCAACAGCTATTATCTTACAAAGGATGATATGGCACATTTGTTAAAGCCTTTGGATAAGTTTACTCACAAAGGCTTGCAGGGACATGCACTCATTATTGGAGGTAGTTTGGGTAAAACAGGAGCAGTAACTTTGGCTTCGAAAGCTGCGTTAAGAAGTGGTTGTGGATTGGTTACAGCTTATGTGCCCAAATGCGGGATGATTCCCATTCAAAGCATACTTCCAGAGGCTATGGTGGTGCAAGACGATAATATGCATACACATATATCAGCTATCTCATACAGCATTAAACCATCTGCTATAGCCATTGGTATGGGGATGGGGCAGCACAGTGATACAGAAAGCGCATTGCGTAAATTTCTGAAAGGGTGCACAACACCGTTGGTGGTGGATGCCGATGCTTTGAATATATTGTCGAAACACCCAGATTGGTTGAAGTATTTACCTCCAGGATCAATCCTCACACCACACCCAAAAGAGTTATCTCGTTTGATAGGGGAGTGGAGCGATGATTTTGATAAAATAGAGCGTAGCCGTTTGTTTGCTCGCAAGTATAATATAATTGTTGTAATAAAAGGTGCACACACATTGATTGTTGATACAGATAATATATATGTGAATAGT
>DUVZ01000178.1 GCA_012840785.1 Bacteroidales bacterium | reverse complement strand
TTAAACTATAAACATGCGATTCTGCTGTTGACTCTTTTTTAGATTAGAGAGGATTTTACGAATGGCTATAAAAAAAGAAAGGTTGTCTCACGACAACCAATCTTCATTGTTAACCTTAAATCTAATACCATGAAAAACACAGTGCAAATATAAGTGTTTTGACAACACTGGCAAAGCATTTTGCAATCAAAAGCACCTTATTTAGCTTTTTTTATATCAAAATGAATGTTTTTAGGCGCTTTTGCTATCTTTATTAACAGAACAGACTAAGAAACGTGTAATACCAATCCTTTCAAATATTCACCTTCGGGGTGATATATATTTACAGGGTGATCGGCAGGTTGAGAAAGTTGATGAAGAATCTTAACACGCCTTCCTGATATTGCTGCAGCACTAAAAACAGCCAAACGAAACTGCTCACGAGTGATAACTTGAGAGCATGAGAAGGTAAAAATAATTCCACCTTTTGCAACTTTCTCAAAAGCTGCCAAGTTCAGCTTCTTATATCCTTGCAATGCATTTCTTACAGCTCCTCTATGCTTGGCAAAAGCAGGTGGATCTAGCACAATTAAATCATAGGCATCTTTTGGCATCTCGTTTAGAAACTTAAAAGCATCGTCGGATGAGCTGCTGTAGCGCTCATCATCGCCAAAATTTAGCTTTACATTTTCGTTGGCTATCATTACTGCTTTTGCAGAACTATCAACACCCACTACCTTTTTAGCACCACCACGCATTGCATACACCGAAAATGCTCCTGTGTAACAAAACATATTTAGCACTGATCTGTTTTTAGAGTAATCTTCTAATAATGTCCTGTTCTCGCGCTGGTCTATAAAAAAGCCTGTTTTTTGTCCTTTCTCCCAATCAATCTCAAACTTCAGGTTGTTTTCAAGGGCTATCTTTACTAAATCTGATTTTCCTCCAAGCAAAAATGAGTCTTCAGGATCTATAGGAGCCTTAAAGGGCAATGTGCTTTCAGACTTGTAGTAGATATGCTGCAACGACTCACCCAACACAGCTTTAAGTGCTGTAGCAATCAAACCTCTCGACATGTGCATACCAATAGAGTGGGCTTGCACTATTGCAAGAGCACCATATATATCGATAATAAGGCCTGCAAGCATATCACCCTCGCCATGTACAAGTCTGTAAGTGCTATTATCGGCACGAACAAGCCCCAACGCGTCTCTCATTTGATATGCATCCTGCAGTCTTTCTTCATAAAAGCTATTATCAACAGCTCTCTCCTCAAAAGAGAGAATGCGAACAGCAATAGAGCCTATTTGATAATGCCCTACTCCAAGAAAAGTGTTGTCATTGGCATACACCTCCACTACATCACCCTCTTCTATATTCTCTGGCAAAGATGCGATAGCACCCGAAAACACCCATGGATGAAAGCGTTTTAAAGAGCTCTCTTTTTTAGGTTTTAGTTTAATTTTCTTATACTGATTCATACTTTATGTATATAAATTAATTTGATGATTAAAGGAGCAGGCACAAGAATTGTGTGCCCTACTCTGCTTTTGCGGGAGCTCCGTTTTGTATTAGGTAGTTGTATATTCTAAGGCATGCCCATGCATCGATGGCTGCATACATTTTCTGTGATTCTTTTAGCCTCTTAGCCTCCCAGTTTGAAAGACGCTGATTTTTAGATATCTTTTTATTAAAAAGGATAGCGTAAATTTTCTGTAAACTCATATCCTTGATACCATAATCTTGTACAAATGTTTGTAAGTCGATAAAATTAAGAGGTGCACAGTCTGTGCGTTTTCTCAATGCAGCAAAATCGTCACGCAGCGACAAACCTATCTTCTTGACATCTTTGCTACAAATTAAATCGTCAAGCTCATCAGGATATTGAATAAGGTTGAGTCGAAACAAAAAACACTTGTCAAGAGTTGACAATTGCATTAGTGCAACTTTGTTTGTCACATTTTTTCGAAACACTGGTTTTGTTTCGGTATCGAACCCAATTACTTTAAACTGTTTTAGATATTCAATGGCACCTGTTACATCCTCCACTTTGTCTATTACAACTATTTCTCCATGAAAAACCTCAGCAGAAAGGTCTCTAATTTTCTCTTTTGTTATTGTTAAACCCACAGGCCATCCTCCTCTCCCATAGTATGGTCTAAATTGATATCATCGAGAGGCTTATAAACCAACGAATGCAATGGACGTATTACATTTACAAGTTTTTGACCCCAATACAGGCGGAAATTTGTTGTAATATCATTAAGTGCATAAATCATAGCCTCTTCTAAACCATGTTGATAAACTGAAACAAAATTACGAATATCCTGATATATATCAGCTATATCTTCAGATATAAAAGATGATACTGGTCTATCGCTATATTTCATATCTTCAACAAAAACATCTAGGTAAACATCCTCTTCGCCAACTACCGAAGCTACATGGTTTGATATGAGCATATAATCTTGCTCGGTAACAAACACTTCGGACATTTCATCACTTAAAACCTCAATTTTCGGCAATAACGTAGCTTTCACATAAAGTAGCGGAAGTATACGCAACATACCTTTTATCCACTCCTCTCGAGATAGCACCTCCATCTTTTCTAAGAATGTGCAGAACTCAACACTTATCTTAACGAAATCAAGCGTTATAGGAGCATAAACAATATGTTTATCTTTTGAACTTGTCATTGTTTTTGATTTTATATTTATACAAAAGTACATAATATTTTGAAGCGGTACAGATTTTATTTGAAAGATGCAAAATAAACAAGCAATAAAAACCATTTTAAAGCTTACTTTACGGGAGAGGCAAGCAGTCTGCGCTGTTAATAATACATAACAATAAAGAAAAAATTAAATTATTAGTAGTATCCAAACACCCCTTACACTGTAAGACACTGCCCCATAAGACTTAACAGCAAGCCTGCTTAAATCACTCAAAATTATTTGTACAAGCCACTATCGCATCATCCACTACAAATAGATGCAAAGCACTAAAGAGTGGTTTAAGGCACATAAATTGCAATTGGCAGCAAGATTGAGTTTCAAGCTGATATATGATAATAAAGGAAGAGATATTTTGCATAATGAGTAGAATTGAATATCTTTGTACCAGAAAGTTAGAGGGAGGCAGGATTCACGGCTTTCCTTTTTTTATTTTTAAGGAGAACAATGATTGATAAAAAGTTTCTGATTACACACATAGAGGAGTTTCTTAAAACAACAGACAACTACCTCATAGATGTAATCATAAATCCAGGCAACGCAATTTCTATTGAGATAGATAATGACAACGGTGTAAGCATAGATGAATGCGTTAAACTAAGTCGCTATTTAGAGTCGAAAATGAATCGCGATGAAGAAGATTTTGAGCTAACAGTTGGTTCTGTAGGCTTAACATCGCCCTTTAAAACCTTGCGACAATATCAAAAAAATATTGGCAATGAGGTAGAGGTGTTGACCAAAAAAGGTCACAAATTATCGGGAGTGCTTCAATCGGCAACAGATGACGAGTTTGCCATTGCTATCTCTAAAAAAGTGAAACCTGAAGGTGCAAAGCGCAAAAAAGAAGTTAGCGAAGTTTTGCAATTCAGATATGAAGAAATTAAACACACAAAATATCTAATAAGATTTAAATAGCACTATGGCCAAAAAGAAGGAAACCATCAGCTTAATTGATACTTTTTCCGAATTTAATGAATTAAAGAACATTGATAAGACTACTCTTATAAGTGTATTGGAGGAATCTTTTCGTAGCGTTATATCTAGGATGTACGGTACAGATGAGAACTACGATATCATTATTAACCCTGACAAAGGAGATTTGGAGATATGGCGCAACCGCACAATTGTGGAAGATGATACAGAAATAGAAGACCCTAATTTATACATCAGTCTAACTGAAGCACATAAAATAGATAATGACTTTGAAGTAGGCGAAGAGGTTACTGATGAAGTATACCTTGATCATTTTGGACGTCGAACAATTTTAAACCTCCGTCAAACTTTAGCATCTAAAATACTTGAACTAGAGAAAGACAATTTATATAATACATATATTGAGAAAGTAGGGCAAATTGTTTCGGGTGAAGTTTATCAAATATGGAAAAAAGAGTTACTTTTGTTGGATGACGACCACAATGAGCTTATTTTACCTAAAACAGAGCAAATTCCACGTGATTTCTTTAGAAAAGGAGAACATGTTCGTGCTGTAGTAGCTAGAGTAGAAAATATCAACAATAATCCAAAGATTATTCTATCGCGTACATCACCAGTATTTTTAGAGCGTCTGTTTGAAATGGAAATACCCGAAATAAATGATGGTTTGATAACCATAAAAGGTATTGCACGTATTCCTGGAGAAAGAGCAAAGGTGGCTGTAGAAGCTTATGACGACCGCATCGACCCCGTTGGGGCATGTGTGGGAATGAAAGGATTTAGAATTCATAGTATAGTTCGCGAACTGAGAAATGAGAACATAGATGTTATCAACTACACAGCCAACACGAACTTATACATACAAAGAGCATTGAGCCCAGCAAGGGTCAACTCAATTGTTATTAAAGAAGAGGAGCAAAGAGCAGAAGTATTCTTGCATCCCGAAGAGGTATCTCTCGCTATTGGTAGAGGTGGCGCTAACATAAAATTGGCATCTATGCTAACAGGATACACCATTGAGGTGTTCCGTGATATAGAAGATGTGAATGAGGAGGATATCTATTTAGATGAGTTTAGAGATGAAATAGATGACTGGGTTATTGACCAGTTGAAGAAAATTGGCTGTTCGACAGCTAAGAATGTACTCGCAACTGACAGAGAGCGTCTTATTAAAGAGGCCGACCTTGAAGAGGTTACTGTTGACGAGATACTTAAAATATTGAAGTCTGAGTTTGAAGATGAAAGCGAAGAGTAAACAAACTCATAGATTAAAATGATGCAGACGAAAACTGGATAAAACACCTCACAAACAGTTAAATTAGAGAAAAGGTTATATTTATATATGTCTATACGATTAATAAAAGTTTCTAAAGAGTTAAATGTTGGTGTCAACAGTTTGGTTGAATTCCTTGAGAAAAAGGGAGTTCAAGTAAAAGCTAATCCTAACACTAAAATTAATGATGAGCATTATGAAATGCTTAACATTGAGTTTGGTAAGGATAAGAAAATAAGAAAAACTGTAGAGAAGCAGAGAGAAGAGCAACAAAACAAAGAAGTAAAAGAAACTGTAGCAATTGAAGGATACGAAATCCCCAATGAAGAACAGAAAAGAAGTGAGGAGAAAGATGAGCGTACACCAACTACCATCTTATCTGATAAAGACAAGCCACAAGTAACAGTTGTGGGAAGTATCGATCTTGACGATTTGGATGCAAAGCCAAAAATGAAACAAGACGAAAAGAAAACAGAAAAGAAAGAACAAGAGACTGTTGTTTCTAAACCTGTTGAAAAAATTGCTGAAAAACCCGAGAAGGTTGAAAAGAAAGAGATAGTGGTTGAAAAAGAAGCTAAACTAGTAGAGGAGAAGCCAAAGGAGAAGAAGGTGAAAACCAAATCGAAACCAGAAGCTAAAAAAGAGAAAGAGACTACCAAAACTGTAGCTGAAGAGGAAAAATTGCCTAAAGAAAAAGAAGAAGCCAAAAAGGAAATTCAAATAGAAAAAACTCAAGAGAAAAAAGAGTTGGAAAAGGGGATTAAAGCTGAAGAGAAAAAAGTGTCGGAAAAAGAAGAAAAAATAAAAAAGGAGGAAGCTCCTAAAGCTGAAAAAGCTAGCCACAGCAAAGCTGAGAAAGAAGAGAAAGTTGATAAAAAAACAGCTGACACAAGCGATGTTGCTGAAGAAGAGGAAGAAGATAGCAACCTCTTTAGACTTAGCGATTCTAGACTTGAAACTAATATTGTTGTAAAAGGAACTATAGACCTTGACTCAATAAATGAAAAGACACGTCCTGCTCGTAAATCAAGAGCCCAACGCAAGAAAGAAAGACTTGAAAGAGAAGGTAAAGCCAGCTCAAAACGCATAAAAGATGAAACTATAAAAGAACTCAAGAAAGAGAGTATCAATGAGAAGAAAAGAGCTGATGATGACGCTGATGGCACAACCAAAAAGAAACGCAGGCGTATAAGAAAAGGCAAAGTAAATATAGAAAAAGGTGGAGAAGCTCCGAAAGAAACTACAAGAAGAAGACCTGTACTAAGGAAACCTGTCAAACGGGAGATTAGTGAAGAGGATGTTCAAAAACAAATAAAGGAAACTTTAGCTCGCCTAACTCGTAAGAAGTCTGGTGGTAGAGGTGGAGCAAGACATCGCCGCGACAAACGAGAAGCTGTAATACAAAGACAACAGGCTGAACTAAAGCAACAAGAAAAAGAAAGTCGCACACTACAACTAACAGAGTTTGTTACTGCAAACGACTTAGCCAACATGATGGATGTTCCTGTAACGGATGTAATATCTACATGTATGAGCATTGGAGTTATGGTTGCAATAAATCAGAGACTTGATGCTGAAACAATAAACATTGTTGCAGATGAGTTTGGATTTAAAACCGAATATGTAAGTGCTGAGGTAGTTGAAGCTATTACACAAGAAAAGGATAACAAAGAGGATTTAATTCCTCGCTCACCTATTGTTACTGTAATGGGTCACGTAGACCATGGTAAAACATCTCTGCTTGACAGTATTCGTAAAACAAACGTTATTGCTGGAGAAGCTGGTGGTATAACACAGCATATTGGTGCTTATCACGTGACTCTAGAAAGTGGTAAAAAAATCACATTCCTTGATACTCCTGGGCACGAAGCATTTACTGCAATGCGTGCTCGTGGTGCTAAAGTAACAGACGTTGCAATTATTATTGTAGCTGCAGACGACAATGTGATGCCTCAAACGGTTGAAGCAATCAATCACGCAAGCGCTGCAGGTGTACCAATAGTTTTCGCAATTAACAAAATTGATAAACCTGGTGCTAACCCCGAAAAAGTAAAAGAAGAGTTAGCTCAAATGAATTACTTGGTTGAAGATTGGGGTGGTAAATATCAATCTCAAGATATCTCTGCGAAACATGGAGATGGTGTAGCTGATCTATTAGAGAAAGTGCTATTAGAAGCTGAAATGCTAGATCTAAAAGCCAACCCAAATAGAGCAGCATACGGATCAGTAGCCGAGTCATCACTTGACAAAGGACGTGGATATATTTCTACTGTCTTAGTTGAAAACGGAACATTAAAATCAGGGGATATTATCTTAGCAGGTGCTTATTTTGGTCGTATTAGGGCTATGTTTAACGAGCGTAATCAAAACATTGAAGAGGCAGGACCTGCACAACCCGCATTAATTCTAGGATTGAATGGTGCTCCACAAGCTGGAGACAAGTTTCATGTACTAGAAAGTGAACAAGAAGCGCGTTCTATTGCCAACAAGCGTGAACAGCTGGCAAGAGAACAGTCAATACGTACACAAAAAATTCTTACACTCGATGATATTGGTCGCCGAATTGCAATAGGTAATTTCCAAGAACTTAATATTATTGTAAAAGGTGACGTTGATGGATCAGTTGAAGCACTATCTGACTCACTAATAGAATTGTCGACCGAAGAGATACAGGTAAACATAATACATAAAGCTGTAGGACAAATATCAGATTCTGATGTTACACTAGCCACAGCCTCAGATGCTATTATAATAGGATTCCAAGTACGTCCATCACTCACTGCTCGAAAAGAAGCTGAGAAACATGGTATTGATATACGTTTATACTCTGTTATCTATGATGCTATAGAGGAAGTAACTGCTGCAATGGAGGGAATGTTATCACCCGATATAAAAGAAGTTATCACGGCTAATGTTGAAATACTTGAAACGTTTAAGATTTCTAAGATTGGTACTATTGCTGGATGTATTGTTCGTGATGGTAAGATAAAACGTTCAGACAAAGTGAGGATAATTCGTGATGGTATAGTTATCTATTCAGGTGAACTGGACTCTCTGAAACGCTTTAAAGATGACGTAAGGGAAGTAACCTCTGGATATGAGTGTGGTTTAAACATTCGCAACTTTAATGATATTAAAGTAGGCGACACTGTTGAAGCATACGAAGAAGTGGAAGTAAGAAAAGCGTTATAATAAATTTTAGTAACCAATTGGCATTGAAATATATAATCATACCTTGAAAATTGTGGTGGCATTTGAAACTATAAAAACAAATGCCACCCACACACTCAAGAAAGATTAAATCAATGTCAATGCAGTGGTTATGATTAAAGAACCAACAATAACATATAGCTTGATTATGAAAAAAAGAATTTTTATAACTTTGTTTGTGTTGACATCAATAATATTTGGAAGTACTATTGATGCACAAAACAGAATTGCTTTTGTAAACACACTAGAAATTATAAACTCTTTGCCTGATAAAATATCTGCAACAGAAAAGCTGAACACTCTAAACGAAAACTACAAAGAAGAACTTCAAATAATGCAAAACGAATACAATAAAAAGTATTCTGACTTTATTACATATCAAGAGAATTTAGCCGAGAGCATTAAGTTGAGAAGAATGCAAGAGTTAACTGATTTAGAAACTCGCATTCGGCATTTCACAAAACTTGCTCAGCAAGATATAGAAGAGCATGAGTTGCTACTACTAGAACCGATAAAAGAAAAAGTAAACAATGCAATTAGAGCTGTAGGTATCGAGCAGAACTTTACAGTAATATACGACTTGGATGATGCAGGCATAGTATTTGTTTCTCCAAGTGCTATAGACGCTAATCCATTAGTTAAAGCAAAACTTGGAGTGAGATAAAGCAAAACTTTGACTTAAAAAAAGTGACAAATAATTTTTCTCTTAAGCCTGGTCCTATTGGTGTATTTGATTCTGGATATGGTGGTTTAACTGTTCTATCTGAGATAAAAAACCTTATGCCTCAGTACGATTATCTTTATCTAGGAGATAATGCAAGAGCTCCATACGGAAGTAGGTCATACCAATTGATTTATGAGTTTACACTGCAAGCAGTAAAATGGCTTTTCTCACAAGGCTGTCAACTTGTAATTATTGCCTGCAACTCTGCATCGGCAAAAGCCCTCAGAAGCATCCAGCAAAACGATTTACCAAAGATAGATGATACTAAAAGAGTGTTAGGAGTTATTAGACCTACTTCTGAAACTATTATTAATATAACCAAAACCAAGCATATTGCTGTTTTAGGAACATCTGCAACTATTAGCTCAAAATCTTATGAAAGAGAGATTCAGGAGTTTTGTCCAGATATTAAAATCTCTACAGAAGCATGCCCCATGTGGGTGCCTCTTGTAGAAAACAGAGAGTATGACAAGCAAGGCGCTGACTATTTTGTAAAACAACATATAGATAGAGTGCTAAAGAAAGATAAAGATATTGATGCAATTATTTTGGGGTGTACACACTATCCTTTATTACTAAAGAAAATAGAACAGTACACACCAAAAAATATAAAATTAATTTCTCAAGGGGAATATGTAGCAAAGTCATTAAAGAACTATCTTAGTAGGCATCAGAAATTAGAGTCATTATGTTCGAAAGGCGAAACAAGAATTTATTGTACAACTGACTCTGCTAAAAAATTTGAGAGCTTGGCATCATTCTTCCTTAATGAAGAAATAAGTGCTAAAAAAGTGAGTTTAAATAATAAAGAATGAGTTGGTTTGATATCATAGTTTTTCTCGTTCTTTTAGGAGCATTTATAAAAGGCATGAGAAAGGGGCTAGCAATGCAAATTGCGGGACTAGCTGCTATTGTAATTGGCGCTATCTTTGCTGGTAAAGCTGCCAACATCATATTGCCCTATTTATTAGAAATAATAAATATATCATCAAATGTAGCAGTAATGCTTTCATACGCTATAGCGTTTATTATTATTGTTGTTGGTATCAAGATAATTGGAAGAATGCTTCACAATTTATTTGAGGCGCTTTATATAAGCTTTTTAAACAAAATACTAGGTGCCGCACTAGGAGTAGTAAGTGCATCTCTTGTGTTAAGTATATTAGTTAATCTAGCAGTAATATTAGATGCTGAACAAGATATAATAACAGAGAGAATAAAAACAGAAACATTCTTTTACTCAAAAATACAGAAAGTTGCCCCTATTATTGTACCTTATCTAAAAGAAGAGATATGGGAGAAGCATATTCAAGAAAAAATAAAAACGGATGATAAGGAGTATGAGAATGAAGAATACAATACAATATGAAGGGTTTCATCACTAATAATAAGATCCTCAACTTACACATTAAACTATAAAAAATGAGAATTCATAAAGAAGGAAGAAAAACGTTGGCATATACATTACTAATTGGTTTGACAATCAATTCAGGGATGTTTTATTTTTTCCCAAAAAATATTCTTACATATTTTGTTTTTATTATCACAATAGTTCTCTTTATATTCTTCCTCAATTTTTTTCGATCACCAAATCGTGTTTATTCAGGAGTAGCTTTAGGACGTGTTAATGCTCCAACTGATGGTAAGGTTGTTGCACTTGAAAAAGTTTTCGAAAAGGAGCACTTAAACACCGAGTGTGTAAAGATTTCTATCTTTATGACTATCTTCAATGCACACTCTAATTGGATACCTGTAACTGGCAAGATAACTCATGTGTCACATAAAGAAGGTAGGTTTCTAGCTGCACATCTTCCAAAATCAAGCACTGAGAATGAGCGGTCGATGATTGTGATTGAAACCCCAGATGGGCATAAAATACTCACCAGTCAGATTGCGGGTGCTCTAGCTCGAAGAATAGTTACTTATGTTAAAGCAGATCAAATTTGCTATATTGGTGATCCTCTTGGATTTATTAAATTTGGATCTCGAATGGATATATATCTTCCAGTAGATAGTGAGGTCTTGGTGAAAATTGGAGATCAGGTAAGGGCAAACAGAACATTTATTGCAAATCTACCTGACAATAAAAAACAGAAAGATAGTAGCACTTTATAAATAGATAGTAAATGAAAAAACATATCCCAAATACTATAACCTCATTAAATTTATTTTCTGGAAGCATAGCCATAGTTATGGCTTTTGAAGGTGCTTATATATGGGTTGTTTTTTGGGTTATTATAGCCGCTATATTCGATTTCTTCGATGGTATGGCTGCTCGACTATTGAATGCATATTCTGATATTGGCAAAGAGTTAGATTCTCTTGCTGATGTTGTTAGTTTTGGCGTTGCTCCAGCAGTGGCAGTGTTTACACTACTACGTAACGATATCATATACCACGAATCATTGACATTTATCCAACCCTATATTCCATATTTGGCTTTTATAATTACTATTTTCTCAGCACTTAGATTGGCAAAATTCAATATAGACGAAAGACAGACAAGCTCTTTTATAGGACTACCTACACCTGCCAATGCACTGTTTTGGATTAGCTACGTATATGGTGTTCATACTACAGCTGCATTAAGTAATATAACTTTATATTTGACGCTGGTTTTAATTGTAGCTTTATCACTATTGATGGTTTCGGAGATACCTATGTTTTCATTCAAATTGCAAAGTATGAAGTTGAAAGGAAATGAAAAGCCTCTTATTCTTATAATATGTGCTATTGCTTTTGTTGCATTATGGGGCATAGCTGGTCTAGCATGGACAGTTTTAGCTTATATAGCAATATCTATTAGCTCTACATTTATAAGCAGAAAAGCGGTTAAATAATTGTAATCAAAATGATAGGGCTGAAGAATTCATTACCTTTGATTTCTTTTAATTAAACACATTGAACTTATTATGAGCGGTTGTCTATTATTTATTCTTATAGCATTTATCTTCTTCCCCTTGCTTTTTGGAGTAAGGACACTATTTAGTATCATACATTTGATATTTGGAGGTAGAAGGAGAAAAGATAACAATAGTAGACATCAACAGAGTAAAGGAAAACCTGTCTCACAAGACGAGCGTATTATAGAGTATAAGAAGAAAGAGTTTGAAATAAGCACCGCAGAAGATGTAGACTTTGAAGAGATAAAAGACAGCAAAGATAATAAGGAGTGATAATAAACACTCCTTATTTATTTCAATATTCTTTTTTAGACCAGTTTATACTCTTCCAATAGATGTATAGCTAAAACCATTAGATGCAAGCTCTTCAGCATTGTAGATATTCCTTCCATCTAACACAAGACGCTTCTGCATGATTTTTGCAAGTATACTCCAATTAGGAAGTCTAAACTCTTCCCATTCGGTTACTAATATTACTGCATGAGCATTGTTTGCTGCATCATAAATATCTGTTGCATATTCGATTTTATCACCAAAATGACTCTTTGATTCATCCATCGCTGCTGGATCATAAGCCTTCACTTTAACTTTGTTTTCAAGCAATCTGTTTATTAAATTTATTGATGGTGCATCTCTCATATCATCAGTCCCGGGCTTGAAAGATAAGCCCCAAACAGCAACGGTCAATCCTTCAACTTTTCCGTCAAAATAGTGTTGCAATTTTTTAAACAAGATCTCTTTTTGATTATTATTTACCTCTTCGACAGCTTGCAGTATCCTCATCTGATAACCATAGTCTTTAGCAGTTCTAATAAGAGCCTTTATATCTTTAGGGAAACAACTACCCCCATATCCAGCACCTGGGTAGAGAAAGCTTTTACCAATACGCGAGTCACTCCCTACACCACGACGCACCATTGAAACATTGGCTCCAACCAACTCACACAAGTTGGCAACATCGTTCATAAAGCTAATTCGAGTTGCCAACATAGCATTAGAGGCATACTTGGTCATTTCGGACGATAGTATATCCATAAATATAACCCTGAAGTTGTTTAACAAAAAGGGGCGGTAAAGCCTTGACATAATATCTTTTGCTCTATCATTTTCAACCCCCACCACTACCCTATCAGGACTCATAAAGTCACTAACAGCAGCTCCTTCTTTTAAGAATTCGGGATTCGAAGCAACATCAAATTCAATATGTCCAAGATTTCTTTCAACAAGCTTTTCAGCTATCAAGTCTTTTATTTTAGCAGTTGTGCCTACAGGCACAGTGCTTTTAGTTACTACAAGCAGGTAGTTTTGCATACTTTCTGCAATTGAGTTAGCTACAGCATATACGGCTGAAAGGTCAGCATTCCCTTCTTCATCGGATGGAGTACCAACAGCGATAAAGAGAATTGTAATATCATTAATTACAGATTTCAAATCTGTTGTAAAATGTAGACGACTAGCCTTATGATTTTTGGTTACAATACTTTTTAATCTAGGTTCATAAATAGGTATTTCGCCTCGATTAAGCATATCTATCTTATTGGAATCGATATCAACACATGTTACATTCAATCCCATTTCTGCAAAACATGCACCTGAAACTAATCCAACATAACCTGTTCCTACTACTGCAATATTCATTTTTTTACTGTTTAAATCTAAGAAAAACTCTATTCTTAATTGAAAGTTTTTGCTGTTAACTGTTTTTTAAGGTTGTGTATTGGATAAATTATAGCTGATACACAAATAAGACAAACGATGATAAAGGTGAGCAGCACATCTGACAGTTTAACAATAACAGGATAAGCATCAACTAAATAAGCACCTGGTGTGCCTCCCAATTTAAGAAGTCCAAATTGTTGTTGTAAGAAGCTTATCCCTACTCCTAAAACAACACCAACTATAATGCCCGAAAAAGATATTAACCATCCTTCAAAAAGAAATATTTGCGCAATTATTTCATCTGCTGCGCCCATACTCTTTAGAATTTTAATATCATTCTTTTTCTCAATAATAAGAATCGAAAGCGGACCTACCACATTGAATGCTGCAATAATAAGGATAAAAGAGAGAATGAGAAAGGTTACCCACTTTTCGATTTGAAGCATACGATAGGATTCCTTTTGCTGTTCAAATCTGTCCTCTACTAAATAATCATCACCAATATTCTGAGCAATACTTTGGCGCACCCTCTTAACAGAAGCACCCTCCTTCAATTTAACATCTATCGATGTCACTTCATTACTGTAACGAAATAAATCTCTAGCAAGTTCAATAGGCACTATTGCCATCTGCTCGTCAAAATCTGGTTGATTCAAGTTGAATACACCTCCTATCTGAACATAACTCTGAGCAAAAGCTGCAGATGGATTAGCCATGTTTACTGCTACGTTCCTTTTAGGAACAAATATATCTATCGGAGCAATATAACCAGGACGAACACCCAAAGTATAAGCTAAACCTGACCCTAAAGTTGCATAATCTACTACATCTTCCCTTAACCTAAAAGACCCATCGATAATCAATTTATCCATTTGGGTCATATACTTGAAATCTTCAGAGACCCCTTTTAGAATAACAGGCACTTGTCTATCATTGTATCTAAAGAGAACATTATCCTCTAAAGATTCAGATATAAAGTCAATATGAGGGTTTTGTAAAACTTTAGCAAAATCATCTGTATGATAATCGAAGACCTTCCCTTTGACGGTTGTTATCTTCAGTTCTGGATCGAAGGCACTAAAAGTAGTTTCAACTAAATCTCCAAACCCATTAAACACTGACAAAGCAACAATCATAGCCATAGTTGCAACTGCTATTCCACAAACAGATACAAGTGAAATCACATTAATTGCATTATGCGACTTCTTTGAAAAAAGATACCTTCTAGCTATGAATATGGGAAGATTCAAAACAAATTATTCTTTCAATAGATTGTCAATATTCTCTAGGTAATCTAGTGAGAGGTCTAAGTGAAACTCAAGATTTGGTATAACACGCAATTGTTGCCCAACACGTTTACCCAAATCATACCTTATACTTTTGATATTGCTATTTATATTTTCAAGTAGCTCTTCTCCTTTATCTGAGGGAAAAAAACTCAAGTATGCATGAGCTACACCTAAATCAGGAGTTACTCGCACTTGTGTTACAGAAATAAGCACCCCCCGCATTTTCTTTGTTTCTAGTAAAAAGATTTCGCTCAACTCTTTTAAGATTAAACGATTTATTTTTTGTAGTCTATTAGATTCCATTGTTTATTTCTTTTGTATTATTGTCAAGCCATCACGAATAGGCAAAATTGCTTTTTCTATTCGATTATCTTCTTTTATTAGTTTATTGAATGCTAGAACTCCTTTTGTTTGGCTATCATCTTGGAATTTTTCGTCAATCACTTTACCGTTCCATAAGGTGTTATCGGCTATGATAACTCCTCCTTTACGAAGTTTATCAAAGGCAATGTTGTAATATACACAATAGTCTCTTTTATTGCCATCAATAAATATAAGATCGAAGAATTCATCATCATATTGATGCATTATTTCAACAGCATCTCCAATTTTCAATTCTATTTTGTGACCATATTCTGACTCTTGAAAATACTTTTTTATAAAGCTCTCCAATTCATCATCAATCTCTATAGTCACAATCTTAGAATTGTCAGGAGCTCCCTCAGCAAGACACAAAGCAGAATAGCCCGTATATGTACCTATCTCAAGTATGTTTTGAGCCTTAAGCATAGAAGTGAGTATCTTAAGAAATCGACCTTGTATGTTACCAGAAATCATTCTCGGACGCAACAACTTTACATGTGCTTCACGAGTCATTCTCTTTAACAACTCTGGTTCAGAGTCGATATGCGATAAAATATACTCTTCTATTTTCAGTTCATTCATCTAGCCTCTGTTTAAAGTGTATAGTCGGGCAAGTTGTATTTCTCTCTAGCTTCAAGTACTTTACTAGCTTCATTTATATCTAAATATGTAGTACCCCCTGTTTCACCAAAACTACCTCCAATATATGCAACTCGATCATCCTTATCAATCATCTTATTTGCTATCAACTTCCTTAGTGCATCTTCGTAATAGGCTCTTCTACTCTCTTTAGTGTTTTCAAGACCTTCTCCAGGTTGATATTCAGCCCATACACCATATGAAAGTGCAAGTTCGCGTGCAAGACGCTCACTGGTAGCCATTGCAAACACAGGTTTTGAACCTCTAAAAGCTGCTAATACTCGAGCAGTTCTACCAGTATGACTATCCGTTACAATAGCTTTAGTATTTAACTTAGCAGCAGATTTTACAGCTTGCTTAGCTAGAAATGATGTAACTTCTCTATCATCCCTTGATATAGGTACACGGATGTCGTTTTCTGTTAATCTTGACCTTTCCGCTTCTCTTGCAACTTGAGTCATAGTTCTTACAGCCTCAACGGGATACTTACCATAAGCTGTTTCGCCACTCAACATAACTGCATCTGTTCTATAGTAAATAGCATTGGCAATATCTGTAATCTCTGCACGCGTTGGACGAGGATTATGAATCATAGAGTGAAGCATTTGTGTTGCAACAATTACAGGTTTCTTATGATGAATTGCTTTACGAATCATCGAACGCTGAATGCCTGGTATTTTTTCTTGTGCAACTTCTATACCTAAGTCACCACGTGCAACCATAATACCATATGCAGCTCCTAATATTTCATCTATATTATCTACCCCTTCTTGATTTTCTATTTTTGCAATAATCTTTATTGGGCTATTATACTCATCCAATATTTTTTGAACATCTAAAACATCTTGTTTATTTCTAACAAAAGAGTGTGCAATAAAGTCAATGCCATTTTCAATAGCAAATTTAATATAATGAATATCTCTTTCAGTCAATGAGGGTAGGTCAATACGTACATCTGGAATATTTACACTCTTTCGGCTTCCAACCACACCATCGTTTTGAGATACACAAAGCATATAGTTATCGTGAATTTCTATCACTTTCAAATCAACTTCGCCATCATCAATTAAAATATTTTTGCCCACCTTCATGCGCTCAGTTACATTTGGATATGAAATGTAAATTGCCTCCTTTGAAGAAATTCCATCTGGTTTTCCTTCAACACGAATAACATCACCTGTTTTAAGCTCAATATCCGCTTCTGCAACTGTTGTTCTTATCTCTGGCCCTTTTGTATCAATAAGTAGTGCAATACGATTTGACACCTGACGAATGTTGTTTATAACCTTATGTAAGCCCTCTTCAGTGAGATGAGCCGAATTTAATCTAGCCACATTCATTCCCTCATCAAACAATTTTTGCAAAAAGTCGACTTCACACTTCTGGTCTGATATTGTTGCTACTATTTTTGTATGTTTAAGCATAATTTATTTCTTATTTATGAATTATA
>DUVZ01000177.1 GCA_012840785.1 Bacteroidales bacterium | reverse complement strand
TGAGAACACCCAGTGAAATAGGCTGTTTGTGAGTTGTTTCCGATTCAGGACTCACCTTCTCATCCTCGTTGTAAGCTTGCATTTTGCTCATAGTAAACATGCCATATGAATCGCTCACAGAAGCACGTAGTGTTGATGGTAGTGTGCTGTTTTGTTGAGAAGAAAGTCCACTTCGTCCCGACAAAGATAAAGCATACCTACCTTTCCTTTTTATCGGTTTGGTATCATTTACTATTGTTGAAGATTCCTTTCCTTGGTTTATAAAATCTTGAATCATTTGCTGTTTTGTCTCCTCGTCTATATCCGGGGTTCTATTTTTCTCTGTTGATGACTCGTTTTTTTCTGATGCGACACTTTTTTTCGTGTCTGAATTTTCATCAGAAATAGCTAAAGAGGGTTGTTTCTGGTTTTCGTTTACTATAGCAACGTGTTTTGCTGGTTGCAACTTTGGAGTGTTGTCTGCTAGCAACGGTGTAGCAGTAGTTTCAATCTTAGTTTGATCTGGTTTAGTTATTAAGGGTTTCTCCTTTTTATTGGTTGGTTTATTGGTTGATGAGACTGCCTCTTCTGTTTTATTTTCTGTTGTAAGTATCGATAGTTCTTCTTTAGTGTTTTGAAACAAAAAGAACACACCAATAAGTGCGGCTGCTACAGCAGCTACAGAAGACGCAAGCCATCTTGCATGCATCACTTTCGTTTTTTGTGAAGCAAGAATAGATTTCTCTAGCTCTTCCCATCCATTGGGAGGAACTTCTTGCTTGTAATTGGCAAGTTTGCCTTTCACAAATTGTTTAAAAGCGTCGTTATTATTAAAGCTATCCATTATTATTAGCTATGTATTCGTTTATTTTTGTTTTTAATGCAGACTTTGCTCTCGAATATTGAGAGCGTGAAGCTGCTTCTTTTATACCCAGTTGCTTTCCTATTTCTCGGTGCGACATATCTTCAAAAACATATAAGCTAAAAACTGTTCTGTATCCATCGGGTAGTTCTTGAATCATTTTCAGCAAAGTATCTTCTGTAATGCTATCATCAAAAAGACGCTCTAGGTTTTCATCCATCATCTCATGTTGAGGTTCTTCCATCTCCTCTGAAATAAATTGAAGTTTTCTTTTTTCTTTTCTGAAATGCTCCAAAATAGTGTTCACAAATACGCGTCTCATCCATCCTTCGAAAGAGCCACGGCCCGAGTATTTTTTTATGTTTGTAAATACTTTAAGAAAACCGTCGTGCAACATGTCTTGAGCAGTATCAGTGTCTTTGCAATACATCATGCACAAACCCATCATACGTGGAGCAAACGTTTCGTAAAGCTCTCGTTGTGCATTTGTATCCTGTTTCTTGCATGCTGCTATTAGTTTCCGATTCTCCATTCTCTTTAACCGCGTTCAATAGTATAGATGAATAAAAGTCTAAAACGTTGCATAACTATCTATTTTATTTTTCGTAATAGTGTTTTGTTTAACCAATAAGCTGCTCTAAAGTTTAAAGTTACAAGAAAAAAAGAGGATGTCTGTTTCTACAGCACTTTTTTTAAAGTGTTGCTACAACAATATAACAAATAGTAAGAGATGTATGAAAATAGCTTGTTATACTTGCTGAAAGTAATATTTTTTATTATTTTTGTTATTTGAATATAACTTCCTAAATTTCAATAAGTATGAAAGATTTTTTCAAAGTGGTATTAGCGTCAGCATTAGGCTTTTTAGCTGCTAATATTATTCTTTTTATTTTGTCTATGGTTTTCTTCTTTGGCATTATTGGGTCGATGGCTGGAGATAGTACATTTAAGTTGCAAGACAACTCTGTGTTGCATTTAAAATTGTCGGGACAAATAAATGAACGAGTGTCTGAGGCAGACCCATTAACCGAACTCTTGAGTTCGAGTGTTCCTACACCAATGGGGCTTAATGATATTACAAATAGCATTAGAAAAGCAAAAGACAACGATAAAATACGTGGTATTTATATCGATGCTCGTATGCTTGCAGCTTCAACAGCATCACTTGCCGAAATAAGAGGCGAGTTGGCAAAGTTTAAAGAGTCGGGAAAATTTATCGTGTCCTATTCCGACACCTATACGCAAGGTGCATACTATATAGCATCTATAGCCGATAAGGTAGTTATAAATCCAGAAGGTATGCTCGATCTTCACGGTATGTCGTCTACACCCATGTTTTATAAAGATGCTTTAGAAAAGCTTGGTATAGAAGTACAAGTTTTTAAAGTGGGCACATATAAATCGGCAGTGGAACCCTTTATACTTACTAGCATGAGCGACGCCAACCGCGAGCAAGTATCTTCATATCTTACCGATTTGTGGAATTCGATAGGTGTTGATATTGCACAATCACGCAATATCGATTTCGATAGCTTTAATGCGATTGTAAACACTATGCCAATGATGAAGGATACTGATTACTTGTTGCAATCAAGCTTGGTAGACACCTTGCTATACGAAAGTGAAATGAAGGATTATCTCCGTTCGCTTTTGGATATTGGTGAGGATGATAAAATTTCATCTGCTTCTGTTATAGATATGAAGTCGGTGAAACCAACCAAAACAAAGTCTTCTAAAAATCAAATCGGATTGCTGTATGC
>DUVZ01000176.1 GCA_012840785.1 Bacteroidales bacterium | reverse complement strand
CTTTATCTCAAAAGTGTAATGTCCTTTTGTGTCCTGCACACTCATAATAAGTCCAGGGAGTCCCGAAAACTTCCACGGACCAGCGTTTACAGGCAAATCAATAGCATACCATGCTTCATAATTTCGTCCACAATACGAACAAGTAGCTTTATGGCAAGTATATCCTAAAATCGTTTTTACGGAATCAGCAATCACTGTCCATTGTTGTGGTAGATTGTCGTCCTCAAATATATAATAGTCGAAAAATATTGCATCGTGAATGGTTCTTTTGCTTTTAGGATAATTACTATAGATAACTAAAGTGCTGTGCCTTGCTGGACGATTTCCTCTTCCTGCTTCTGGAGGCATTTTTAATGACTTTTGATAAGCTGCATTTGCTTCTGGATCACTTCTCACTCGTTCATAAGCATCTGTGCTTTTACTGTAGAATTTTGATACTTTTGAACCGACTTCAAGAATGAATTTATCGCCCATCCAAATAGCATCTTTAAACTTTAAGGTGTCTGTGTAATAGTTCGTAGCATACTCGCATTTTAAAAATGTGGTATCTATAATAATAGGTTCGTTCTGTGCTAATAAGCAAGAAGAACTAACTATCAAAGAGAGAAGAAGTGTTTTTAGCTTTGTTTTATGGATAAATGACGTGTAGTACATAATTCTAATGCTTTAAATTAGTTTATTATCTATCTTTTCCTTTTGCGGTATATGATTTTATTTTGTTTGATTTGACAAATATAGTAAAACTATTGACAGTATACGATATTGCCGTATCTTTTTTGCAAATACAAACAAAATCTCTTGTTCAGTAGGAGTAAGATCCTGCCATATAATAGGTGAGGAACATCTAATATTTTTATAGGATATTTACGAGTGGCGCATAAATAATTATAAGCGTACTAAAGACTTTTCATTCCATCGAATACGCCCTCACAATTCTATCCACTTTTATTTTTCTTTTCCGTGCTTTGTATCTTTGAATGGCATGAACAGGGTCAAAATCCATTCCACTTGAACGTGTAGTAATTGGGGCGCTGTTGGTTCTTGCTATGTTGAGGTTGACCTTTTCAACAGCAAAACTGTTGATATCTACAAATCGGTCAAGCCTTGTTGGTAGTTGTGTTGTGGGTGAAACTCTAAGCACTTCTTGCTTCTTTTGTGTTTTTAGTTTAAAAGGTTGGAACATCTGCTTCGATTCATTCATTTTTGGGTTTAGTAGCGATTGTTTTAATTGTTTTTTCAGCTCATCATTTATCTCTTGAGCGTTAGTTATAGAGGCTAGCGTGATAAATAGAGCAGATAATAAAAAAACACTTTTAATACGATGCATACTTATGTTTATTATTAACTCTTGTTGTTAATGCTATAGTATTGAACACACTTTGGTGGAAGTAGGTTAAATATTAAATTACCAAATTAGGTAAAGTTTCTATTCAATATTTTTTTACTGACTTAAATATAATTAATTGCTGCTTAATCATGTTTCTACCTCTTTCTGTATTAATCTTCTAATATGACTTGCTGCATTTAGACGATAAAAGCAATTTTCAGTCCTTTATCCACGTAATTTGCCCTCCAACTGTTGAAATTCAAATTCCCTGTGGGGAATTGGAGTGTCAACTGTTGAAAATTGGATTCCCCATGGGGAAAATGTTTTAAAAAGTTTTCTTGTGGTTTCTTCAGCCGTAGATTTGAAGTTTATCAGACAAATGGAGTAAAAACCATGGTAGATTGAAAGTTTATGTGCTGAATGTGCAGTTTTCCATTGTAGATAGAAAATTCAAGAGCTGAACGGACAATCTTCCGTCGTAGATTCAACTTACAGGAGATGAATTTGGGATTCTACGCAGTAGATTCAAGTTTTATCTGTTGTTTTTTCAATTCCCCGTGGGGAATGCAATTTTTGACTCTTTTCAACATTTTCCCCACGGAGAAAGTGTTTTGAAGTGTTTCTAATGGTTTTGTGGTTGTTGAGGGTTTTGCAAAATAAAAACCGCCCTCTTTAATTAAAAAGAGAGCGGTTTGCCATTATTTATTCATCTTTAATTAAGATGATTATCTAATCTTATAAATTATTTTCAGAAAGATATCTCTCAGCATCCATCGCTGCACGACAACCTGTACCTGCTGCTGTTACGGCTTGACGATACAGTGAGTCAGCAACATCACCTGAAGCATAAACTCCTTCAACAGATGTGTGTGTGCTTGGATGTTTTGTTTCGATATATCCAACGT
>DUVZ01000175.1 GCA_012840785.1 Bacteroidales bacterium | reverse complement strand
TCGTTGTGAACAATCTGTATGTCACTCAAATCGAAATCGATAGCTTTTGCTATTTTTTCAATTTTTGCTTTATCCCCTACCAACACAGGTGTAGCTATACCCTGCTCTAATGCAGATTTTAGGGCTTTCAATACAGGTTCGTCTTCGGCTGCTGCTACAGCAATTTTTTTTCTTGGTTTGTTTTTAGCTCTTTCAATAAGCTCTGAAAGTTTGTGAATCATAATATGTATTATTTAAGTATTTGTTCTTTTCAAAAAAAGTAAAAATAAAGGTTTTTCTTGTTCAAAGTAATAGATATGCAAAATAACAAAAAAAACCTTAGATTGAGCATATGAAAAGATGATTATTTATTGCTCCGTGTTAGAGAAGTAGATAATCATCTGTTTATATATCGTACCTGTTTTTAAGGTATTTCTGTTTTCAAACTACATTTCTACATCCAATGCCAATACTGTTGCATATTTGTCTATCTTATTTTCATCAAGAGTAAGGGTTACATTATTATCGTCCTGTGTAAACACTACATCTTCATTACCAGCCAAGTAGACAGCCTTATGCACTTTAATATTGTGATTAATATTGAGTATTCCGTCTTCTGGAAAATCATAAACATGAAGGTATAGCCTTGTTTTATTTTCACCCTGTTTCTTTTGAGTGCATCTACCCCATGTAGTTTCATCAAATGGATTGGCTTGCGTTGCATAAATCGATTCACCATTTACCTGCATCCATCTTCCTATTTCACGCATGCGCTCTATGCTAGCTGCGGGAATAGTTCCATCGGGTTCTGGTCCTACATTTAGCAGATAGTTGCCCCCTTTGCTTGCAGCATCGATAAGATTGCGAATCAAAGTCTCTGTCGATTTCCAATCATGATCGTGTTTTGAGTAACCCCATGTATTATTCATTGTCATACAGGTTTCCCAATCTACACCGTCGATGCCCGTGGCAGGTATTCTCTGTTCGGGTGTAATATAATCGCCTTGTGATAAATCAAAACCTTCGGCGCTTGTGCCACCTGTTTGGATATTGGCAAACAAACGGTTGTTCATAATAATCCATGGCTGCTTCTGTTTCACTTTTGCCAATAGTTCTGTTGCTCTCCATGCGTCACCTTGCAACTCTTTGCTGCTATAGTCCCACCATAAAATATCGATATCGCCATAATTAGAGATTAGCTCGTCAACCTGATTATGCAGATATTCGACATATTTATCGTGGTTGCGACCTTCATTTGATTCGCCTTTTATAGAGGGTAGTCCACCGCCTGTGTATGCATGGGGATGATGCCAATCTATAACTGAATGGTACAATCCTACTTTCAATCCCTCTTTTCTACAAGCCTCAACAAACTCTTTTATTAAATCTCTACCCACAAAATTCATTGCGCTATAATCACTTACTTTACTATCGTGAAGTGAAAATCCATCATGATGCTTTGAAGTAAGCACCACATATCTACAACCTGCCTCTTTTGCTAGTTTAGCCCATTCGGTTGCAAAATTTGCCTTTGGGTTGAATTGTGGGCGCAACACCCTTTCATATTCAGCAGTAGGGATGCTTTTATGATATTGAATCCATTCTTGTCCGTAACCAGTGTTTACCTCTCCATTCCACTCTCCAGCTGCTATGCTATAGAGTCCCCAATGTACAAACATGCCAAAACGTGCCTCGCGCCACCACTCCATTTTTTCGTCTTGCGATTGGGGTGTTTGCTTTGCTTGTGTGCAGGAGGTTAGCATATGTAATGCAAGAAGGAGAAAGATTGTTGTTGTTTTTAAAACCCTCATTAAATTCTATTGTTTACGTATCTATTATTAAATCCTATTTTACAGTAACAGCGTCGGGGGCTGACAATTCAGTTCTAATATCGTCAGAAGGAGTTAATTCTCTTTCAAAATTATTGCCTTCTATTGTAACATTATCTACTTTCTCAAAAAAGAATAGGTACTTGTTCCAATGAAATGGTTCAAATTCGTTGTTGTACGTCACTGTATTATTTCTAAAAATTAGCCCATCAGTCGATTTTGCATACAGTATTGGTCTATCAAACATCTCAAAAACATTGTCTTCGATAACAATACCTGAATGGAAAAACTTCTCTTGGTCTTCAAGATTTGGAATTTCGGGGTATATTGAGATAACTGCATTGGTGAACTGATAGTTGGAGGTTAAAGCGTTGATAAATCTATTGTTCTTTATTAGAACATCTTTACATGGACCTGTTTCGAACCAACCATTACAATCGCCACAAAGCAAGATAGCTGTGCCATGTGTGTGGTCAAAAAGATTGTTTTCGCACACTACACTTCTTGGAGTGCTAAACAGTGTGCCACGTGCACGATTGTTGCGAATGGTATTGTCGGAGAAAATCACTTCTGGTGTCCATGTAAGATTTTCAACACCATACTTGCCCTCTTCTGATATTTCAGCGGGCAGTGCATCAATAAAAGCAATCTCGAACTCTTTAGCACCAAACTCGGTTGGTTTATCGAAGGCTTTGATGGATTTTATTGTATTAGTGTGATTGGATACGAGCTCCATTTTCTCTGATTCTACAAACTGAACCTCATCTCCCTCTTCACCCCACTTGAAACCCCATGCTTGTGGATGCATATAGCGTGCCAATAGTGTGTTATCATCTATCCGTTTAGTTATTCTTAAATAGGTACCGTGAACATTGATAGCATCGTCTGCCATGCCTTCATAGAGCCCGTTTTTAGAAATAATTACGCCTTTACAAGCCGAGAAGTGCGTTGCATCTGCCTGTGTGGTAAAGAAGCGTTCATCGTTATCGCCTCTAAGGCAAACATTAAAGCCATCAAGGGTGATATTTTCACTCATTTGTGCCAACAAGCCCATCCCCTCGGCATAGTGTACTGTAACATTCTCAAAAGTGGTGTTAATACATTCTGAGACGAAGATTCCTGGTGTGGGGCGATAGTATGAACGAAGAACAAAGCGCTCGCCAATGGATGTTTCATTCAATTGCCCCCACCCTTTTATAGATAATGTATTGGGCGACACCTCCTCAACTGACGATGGAGCAAAGCTAACATCGGAGCGCATATAAGCCAAGCGCTTATCGGGGCGGAAAGCCATTGAAACAATGGGTATGTAATCGTATCCTTCGCCCTCTATAACAAGGGCTTTGTTTTCGACTCTGTAATTACCTTGCGGATAAATCTCAGCTATCACCTCGTCAGCATCTTTATTCACCTCAACCACTTTTAGTTGACGCAAAGCAGGCACTTCAAAATCGATGTTTATATTCTTTAGAGTGATGTTGGCATTGTTCAATAGAGCAAAAGGAACCATTCTGCCATGAAAAATAAAATCTGATCCTTGACCATCGATAGTTATATTTTGAAGACCTTCTAAAGCGAATCCAACGCTTTTGGGATTTGTTTGGTCGTGATTTGAGATATAGTACTCTCGCTGAAACGAACCATCTTCATAAAAAT
>DUVZ01000018.1 GCA_012840785.1 Bacteroidales bacterium | reverse complement strand
GTGCAGGCATGCTTATGATTATGGATGCCTCAATCAACATTACCATGGAACCTTTTCGTGCTTTAGTAGCTGACTTGCTTCCATCCGAACAACGTACATTAGGTTTCTCCATGCAAACAGCACTCATTGGAATTGGCGCTTTCTTAGGCTCTTGGTTTCCGTATGTGTTAGCAGAATGGTTTGGAATATCTAAGGTGGCAGCAGAAGGGCAAGTGCCTGACAATGTTATATTCTCGTTTTATGCAGGTGCAATTGTATTGTTAACAACCATAATTTGGACAGTAGTCAAAACTAAAGAGTACCCCGATGAGGTGATGGCTTCGGATGTTGCAGATATTGTAGATGTTGAGGCAGAAGAAAAAAAATCATTTTTTGTTTCTATAGCCGAGGATATAAGAGAGATGCCCAAGACGATGAAACAGCTGGGGCTGGTTCAATTCTTTTCATGGTTTGCTCTGTTCTCTATGTGGGTTTTCACTACACCTGCTGTTGCAGTACATGTGTATGGTGCTGATATTCATGACACCTCATCGCAACTATATCAAGATGCAGGTAATTGGGTGGGTATTATATTTGGTGTCTACAATGTGGTTTCTGCTATCTATGCTTTCTTTTTCTTGCCCAAGTTGGCTGGATACTTTGGTAGAAAAAACATTCATGCTATCTCTTTGGCTTTGGGTGGCTTAAGTTTTATTTCCATATTTTTCATCAAAACTCCCGAGCTGTTATTACTTCCTATGTTGGGGATAGGTATTGCTTGGGGTAGTATTTTGGCTATGCCATATGCTATTTTGGCAGGTTCTTTACCTGCAAAGAAGATGGGAGTTTATATGGGACTGTTCAATTTCTTTATTACACTTCCACAAATTGTGAACGGAGTATTTGGTGGACCATTGGTAAAAAGAGTTTTCAATTCGCAAGCTATCTATGCATTGGTGCTTGCTGGCATATTGATGCTTGTGGCTGCAATGGTGGTTCGATTTGTGGATGATAAGGATGATGTGTATACGCTTAAGAAGCAGATATAGTTATATTCTTATAGTAGACAATAATACAAAAAACATTTAATAGAAATAATTAATTGACAATGAGAAAAATATCAATTCTTCTGTTTGCAGCATTTCTTCTATTTGCTTGCAAATCAAATGAAGCAACAGAGCCTGTAGCAACTGTTAGTGGCGAACATGCAGATTGGGTATACGATGCTACTATCTACGAAGTAAATGTGAGACAATATACAACTGAGGGTACATTTAGTGCATTCGAACAACATATACCTCGCTTGCAAGAGTTGGGTGTAGATATTCTTTGGTTCATGCCTATACAAACTATTGGTGAGGTTGATCGTAAAGGCACATTGGGTAGTTACTACTCTATTCAGAACTACACAGAGGTGAATGGTGAGTTTGGCACGCTACAAGATTTTAAATCGGTAGTAGACAAAGCACATGCTTCTGGGATAAAAGTAATTCTTGACTGGGTAGCCAATCATACATCACGCGATGCTGTGTGGTTAGGAAATGAAGATTGGTATGTAACCGATAGCGACGGCAAGATAGTTGCGCCTTACGATTGGAGTGATGTTGCTAAGCTAAACTATGATAATGAAGATATGCGCGATGCTATGGTACGAAGCATGTTGTGGTGGGTGCGTGAAACGGATATTGACGGTTTTAGGTGTGATGTGGCAAATGAAGTGCCAACTGATTTTTGGCTGCGTGTTACAGATTCACTAAAAGCTATAAAGCCAGATATCTTTATGTTGGCTGAAGCCGAAGAACCTGAATTAAATAATAAAGCATTTGATGCATACTATGCTTGGGATTTTCATCATAAAATGAATATGGTAGCAAAGGGCGAAAGTAATGTAGATTCATTACGTTCATCACTTAATAAAATGAATAGTCGCTTCGATGATAGAGCTATACCAATGTACTTTACATCAAATCATGATGAGAATTCATGGAATGGCACAGAGTTTGAACGAATGGGTGATGCTGCTTCTACATTTGCGGCGCTTACTTATGTGTTGCCAGGAATGCCCTTAATATACAATGGGCAGGAGGCAGGATTTAACCGTAGATTAGAGTTCTTTGAAAAAGACAATATCGATTGGACAGCTTCAGGTAGTGAGCACGATTTTACTAACCTGTATGAGCAGCTCAATGCATTCAAAAAATTAAATCCCGCTCTTTTCACACAAGAAAAAGGCGGTGAATTGGTGGAGTTTGAAAATAATATGTCAGATAAGGTGTGGTCTTTCAAACGTGTTAAAGGTGAGAATGAAGTTCACTGCGTGTTCAACTTTACTGATAAAGATGTATTTGTATCGTTTGATGAAGCAATTGCCGGAGAAGGTTTCAAAGAGTTTCCTAGTGAAACTTCTAGTGATGCTATAGAGTCTGTTAAATTAAAAGCATGGGAGTATAAACTGTATTATAAGAATTAATAGGTCAAATATTTGAAGGGCACTCACTTAGCTGACCCAAAGTGTTGTTCTTTTACATATCAAAGGTGGTGTCAAATTAAAGCCCCTCCTCAACTATTACAGTGAAGGATGGGGTTTTTATTATATAGTAGGATATTGTGCTACGATTGATTAGCCTAAATGCTCTATTTGCTTGTTATCCACTTTTGAGACAGTATCCTTACTTTCTTCAGTGCTTTTTTTGAATAAGAATTTTAGGAAAACATATAACCACATGAAATACAAAGGTGCAGTAGTATAATAAATGTGCATAATTGTACTGCCGTGAATAACATCAAAAACCAAGGCTGTTGTTCCTTCTGTTACTTCTCTTAACGATATTAGGTGATATGCTATATACTCCACTGTAAATAATAATACAATATATATAAGCCATGTAAGAGCAATTCCCCAAAAATAGTTTTTCTTGCTTTTGATGTAGTCAAAAACAAAAATCATAATCATACCCGATACACTCCAAGCAGTAAGCGCCCACCAATTTATATAGGGAGAGTTGAAGAAAGCTATGCTATATTTATACCCATAATAACCTACCCAAAGGAAGGAGACTGTTAAAGAGGCTATAAACAATGCAAGCCATTTAGAACGCTTCTTAGTGTATTTCCACTTTAGGAACCAATACATGAGGTAGCCTCCAATCATTCCGGTTGCAATATCATTGAATATGCCTAATGATCGTTGTGTCTGAAATAAATTGAACGATTTGATTGAGATGGAGGTTTCTATAAACGCAATTAAGGATAAGATTAGCAGTAGCTTTATCCATTTCTTATTTACTTTGTAGCCAGACAAAACGGCGAAAAATATACCCCCACTCCATAGGTGTACAAAGGACCAAAGGTCATAATAAAACCATTTGTATCGAAAAATGACAGAGTATAGCCAATCTGAATTGTCTCTTATATTAAGGAAAAATGTATCCATATTAATAATGAAAGAACTTAAATATAAAATTGTATAGGCAATCTGTATAAAACCAATTATACTGTTGCAAAAAAATTAGTAACATAGACTTTATGCATTCGACTACAAATTTAAGAATATATGTCTTTTTGTTTTGCTTAAAAGTGAATTATTTCTATTTAAATTGACAAACTGTGGAGTTACTTACTTTTTCTTACAAAAAAAGACCAACCAAGTAGCAAATTAACTACATGATTGGTCTTTCAACAAACAAGTAAAACACTAATACTTGTAAAAACCTTCTTTAGTCTTTCTGCCTAATAGATTAGCTCTAACCATTTTTCGGAGTAGGGGATGAGGACGATATTTGTCGTCGCCGAATTCAATATGGAGCACCTCCATAATTGCAAGGCAAACATCCAAACCTATAAGGTCTGCCAATTCAAGAGGTCCCATGGGATGTGCTGCACCCAATTTCATAGCACTATCTATTTCGTCACGTGATGCTACTCCTTCAGCAAAAACCCCTATCCCTTCGTTTACTAATGGAATAAGTATTCTATTTACTACAAATCCTGGAGCTTCGTTCACCGTTGTAGGAACTTTTCCAATCTCTTCAGCGAAGCTATAAATAGTATCGTGAACTTTCTCATCAGTTAATTGACCTTTTATCACCTCCACCAACTTCATTGCATGAACAGGATTAAAAAAGTGCATTCCTATTACTCTTTCAGGGCGATTAGTGGCAGCTGCCATCTCGGTAATTGATAATGAAGAGGTGTTTGTCGCTAAGATAGCTTCAGGTTTACAGACCTTGTCTAATGATTTTAGCACCTCTTTCTTCAGTTCCATGTTTTCGTTAATGACTTCTATTGCTATATCGCAAGCTTTACAGTCATCGTAGCTAAGTGTAGTTTTTATACGATTGCTAATAGCATCTTTCTCTACCTTATCAATTATTTCTTTATCAAGTAAAAAGAGTAGATTTTTTTCTAGTTTATCTTGCGCTTGTGATATAGTTTCGTTATTGTATCCTTTCCATATTACTTCGAAGCCAGATTGTGCAACTGTTTGTACAATACCACCGCCCATTACACCGTCACCTACTACACAAATATTCATTTTATTCAATTTTTCAAATATAATTAAGTTTATACTTTAGGGTTTTTTTTAAACTTATTTCCCTTCAAATGTTGTCTTCTCTCTTTTTAAAAATGCTTGCATGCCATTTTTCTGATCCTTTGTTGTAAAGCAATGGGCAAAATGGTTGGTCTCAATTTCTATGCCAGACTCTATATCAGTATCCATTCCACTATTGATTGCCTTCTTGGCGCATTGCACTGCAATTGGAGCTTGCTCAGCAATTTTTTGCGCCATTATTAAAGTCTCCTCCTCAAGTTCTTCACGTGTGGTTAATTTATTTACCAAACCAATATCAAGAGCCTCTTGAGCATCAATTATACTGCCTGTATAAATCAACTCTTTTGCTTTGCCTGTACCTACAAGTCGAGGAAGACGCTGTGTGGCTGAGAAACCTGGTGTGATACCCAGTCCTACTTCGGGTAGTCCAAACTTTGCGTTTTGTGAAGCAATGCGAATGTCACAACAAAGAGCTAGTTCGCAACCTCCACCCAATGCAAAACCATTGATGGAAGCAATAACAGGGATATGAAGGAGCTCTATTCTTCTGAAGACTTCTGAGCCGAATTCACCAAAAGCCTTTGCTTGCTCTTGATTAAGGTTCACCATTTCAGAAATATCTGCACCTGCTACAAATGATTTATCTACACCTGTAATGATAAGCACTCGATTGTTATTATCATTTTCAACCATAGTGAGGGCTCGATTGAATTCATGAAAAATCTTCGTGTTCAGTGCATTCAAAGCTTTCGGATGATTAATCTGAATAGTCGAGATATGTCTCTCGGTATAAATATTCAGGAATTTAAATTTTTTGTAACTCGTCATTTTATCTCTTATTGTTTATTATTACGTTCTTCTTGAAGTCGCTTAGTAAGAGCAGGTACAATTTGATTTAAATCTCCTACAATTCCCAAATCAGCTGCATTGAATATAGAGGCGCCTTTGTCTTTGTTTATTGCAACGATATACTCTGACTCTTCCATTCCTGCTAAGTGTTGCACAGCTCCAGAAATACCAAGTGCAAAATAGACATCAGGACGTACAGTCTTACCAGTTTGACCTACTTGTCTCTCTGAAGGGATGAGGCCTGCATCAACCATGGCTCTTGATGCTGAAACTTCAGCTCCCAAAACTTTGGCCAAATCGCTCAGCTTATCAAATCCTTCGACACAACCAACACCACGTCCACCAGATATTAAAATATCTGCTTGTGTGATATCAACCATGCATTTCTCTTCTTTGATATTTTCAAGAATGCGTACTTTAAACTTCTCTTTGTTGAAGCTTACTTTCACCATCTCTACTTCACCCTTTCTATTCTCATCTTTTGGCTTTCTGCGCATTACACCTGAACGAACTGTTGACATCTGTGGCCTGTGATCTTTACAAACAATTGTTGCCATTAGATTTCCTCCAAATGCAGGACGTGTCATAAGTAGCTCTCTCTCTTCCGAAATATCAAGACCTGTACAGTCGGCAGTAAGACCTGTGCCTAATCTGGCAGAAAGTCTTGGACCAAGGTCGCGTCCAATAGTTGTAGCTCCAAGAAGCATAATGCTTGGTTTGCGTTCTTCTACTATTTGAGTAATTGCTTGAGTGTAAGGTTCAGTTATATAATTTTCTAGCTCTCTATCGTCAACACACAACACTAAATCTGCACCATAAGGTATCAACTCTTTAGCTTTTGCTTCAATATTATGTCCGAGAAGCACTGCAACTACTTTTTCGCCTAACTCATCAGCTAGCTCTCTTGCTTTTCCTATAAGCTCTTTTGCTACGCTTTGTATTTTGTTTTCCCTTTGTTCTACAAATACAAAAACGTCTTTATATATTGATTTGTCCATTTCCATATCTTAAATTATGAATTTTTCCTTTAGTTTTTCCACGATTATATCCACTGCTTCTTGTGTGTCCACTTCATATATTTGGCCAGCTGCTTTAGCTCCTTTGGTAAAAGACTTTGAAACACGAGTAGGTGATCCTTTCAGTCCTAGTTTAGTTTCATCTACTTCAATATTGTCGGCGCCCCAAACTTCTACGTCTCGTGTGTATGCTTTTACAATACCTCTAACTGTCATATAGCGAGACTTTCCAGCTGTAGAAAGTACAGTAAGTAAGCAAGGTGTTGTAACTTCCAACATTTGATATCCCTCTTCTGTAGCTTTCTTTATCAAGAGTTTGTTGTTCTGTTTTACAGTAACCTCTTCCACATATGTTACTTGTGGTATGTCTAAGTGTTCAGCTATTTGAGGTCCTACTTGAGCAGTGTCTCCATCAATAGCTTGGCGACCAGTAATTATTATATCGTACTCTAATGTACGTAATGCACCTGCTAATGCGTTTGATGTTGCCAATGTATCTGCACCTGCAAACTTCCTGTCGCTTAGGTGTATGGCTGCGTCTGCCCCCATGGCATACGCTTCACGTAAGATATCGTCGGCTTGTGGAGGTCCCATTGTTATTACTGTAACATGAGCATCATGTTTTTCTTTTAACTGAAGTGCCATTTCCAACCCCCCTTTATCGTCGGGATTCATAATGCTCTCAACTCCATCTCTTATGAGTGTTCCTTTTACAGGGTCAAGTTTTATCTCTGTAGTGTCTGGCACTTGTTTTATGCAAACTGCTATTTTCATTGTAGTAAATTTGTTATTTTAGTAAGTTGGCTGCAATAACCATGCGTTGAACTTCAGATGTACCTTCGTATATCTCAGTAATCTTAGCATCTCTCATCATTCGCTCTATTGGATATTCGCGAGTATATCCATAGCCTCCATGGAATTGAATTGCTTTGTTGGTCACTTCCATTGCTGTTTCTGCTGCAAATAGTTTTGCGTAAGCTGCATCAACAGTAAATGGCATCTTGTTGTCTTTCTTATAAGCTGCCGAACGAATGAATAATCTAGATGCTTCAATTTTGGTTTGCAAGTCGGCTAGTTGAAATTGAGTGTTTTGAAATTGACCAATTGCTCTGCCAAATTGTTTTCTCTCTTTCACATATTTCACTGTTTCGTCCATAGCTCCTTGAGCTATACCCAAAGCTTGTGCTGCAATACCAATACGACCACCATCTAAAGTTTTCATAGCTATGCCAAATCCTCTGTTTTCTCTACCAAGCATATTCTCTTTTGGTACTATACAGTTTTCAAAGATGAGTTCGCAGGTTGATGAGCCTCTGATGCCCAGTTTTTTCTCTTGCTTACCTATACTAAATCCAGGGAGGTCTTTTTCTACAATAAATGCAGTTATGCCACGTGTTCCTTTTGATCTATCTGTCATAGCAAACACAATAAATATATCAGCATAAGCTGCATTTGTAATAAATATTTTTGTGCCGTTCAAGATGTAGTTGTCTCCATCTAACACTGCAGTAGTTTGTTGTGCTGCTGCATCAGTTCCCGCATTGGGTTCTGTAAGTCCAAAAGCACCTAGATGCTTACCACTTGCTAAGTTGGGTAGATATTTATCTCTTTGTTCGAAAGTGCCAAATTCATAAATAGGTGCTGCACAAAGCGATGTGTGAGCAGACACTATTACTCCAGTTGTGGCGCATGCTCTAGAAAGCTCTTCTACAGCAATTGCATATAGACTACTATCAGCTCCACTTCCGCCGTATTCTACAGGAATAGGTATTCCCATGATTCCAAGGTCAGCCATTTTTTCAACTGTTTCTAGTGGGAATCTCTCTAACTCGTCCACCTCTGCTGCGATTGGTCTCACCTCTTTTTCGGTAAACTCTCTCAGCATCTGCCTAAATAGAATTTCTTTTTTTGATATTGAAAAGTCCATAGTGTTGGTTTATATCTTTATGAAGCTATTGCTTCATTATATAATTAAATGTTTATACTTTCATCTCTTTTACGTCTGATGAAAAAATTAGTTTTGCTTCCGTGGCTTCCTGAACTTGCTCTTTGGTGAATTTAGGATGTATCTCTTTTACAACCAATCCTTTGTCTGTAACTTCAATAACGCACATTTCTGTGACAATCATGTCTACCTGACCTTCTGCTGTAAGTGGAAGTGTACATTTCTTCATTATCTTATGGTTGCCCCTAGCCGTGTGCTCCATAGCAAGTATCACTTTTCGTGTACCTATAAGCAGATCCATTGCTCCACCCATTCCAGGTGCAATCTTTCCTGGTATAATCCAATTGGCAAGGTCGCCTTTTTCGTCAACTTGAAGAGCACCTAAAATACTTACATCTACGTGTCCACCTCGAATAATGGCGAATGATGTAGCGCTGTCGAAACTTGCAGCTCCTTTGTTTGCCGAGATAGCTCCACCTCCAGCATTAATTAGGTTTGGATCTTCTTCACCCTCTTTTGGTGTAGGTCCCATTCCAATCAATCCATTTTCAGATTGGAGAATTACATTTACATCTGGCTTAAGATAATTGGGAACAAGCGTTGGTAGTCCGATACCTAAATTCACAACGTCTCCGTCGTAAAGTTCAAGTGCAACTCGTTTAGCAATTATTTGCCTCATTTCATTTCTGTCCATGATATTTTGTTTTTTTGTGTTTCTATATTTATTATTTATTCTTCTTCTATTCTTCTTTGTAACTCTTGTGCTAAGAAAGATGCCACATCGTCAGCATAAGTATTCATACCAAATCCTGCATCGTAGCCTAGCTCTTTTGCCAACTCATGCGAAATGCGAGGTCCGCCACAAGTGATGATTATTTTGTCTCTTAACCCTTCTGCTTCAAGCATCTCCACCAGTTCTATCATGTTGGCAATATGCACATCTTTTTGAGTTACTGTTTGCGAAACCAAGAGTGCATCAGCATTCACTTCGATACCTTTAGCAATAAGTTCCTCGTTTGAAACTTGGCTACCCATGTTGATTGTTTCAAACATTTCGTAGCGTTCCAATCCAAAACGTCCTGCAAAGCCTTTCATATTCATAATAGCATCAATACCCACAGTGTGAGCATCAGTTCCAGTGCTTGCACCTACAACCACTATTTTGCGTCCAATTTTCTCTTTCACAAAAGCATCGGTTGTCTCCATATCCCACTTTGTAGCACTCACTTTAGGTACGTGTATACTTGTAAAGTCAACAGAACCTTTAAAGCTACCGTAGCAAACAAAGAATGTGAAGTCACCTGCCAACTCTTTGTGGTATACTATTTGAGGGTCGTCGAATCCCATTTTTCTTATCAATTGTTTGGCAGCTTCTGTTGCCTCATCTCCTGCTGGAACTGGAAGTGTAAAGCTTAATTGAGTTTTACCATCATTAAACGTGTCACCATAGGGTCTTACTTGTGTAAGATCAACTATTTGGTCGATTTCGGGTTTTTCTATATTGCTTATTGTGTCGCTCATATTGTTTTTCCTATTTTTTCATTAAAGCTATAAATGGATTGTAGTAGTGTTCTCCTTTAGATGATACACCTGCTAGACCCTTTCCTCCATTTTTGGGACGTTTCACGCCACCAAATATTCCTTCTTCGAGTGCTGAGAAAAGTCCTTTAGACTCTAATTCTTTCAATAGGTCTATTGTTTTGCTTAGCACCTCTTGAGCTCTTTTCTGTATCATGCCATCTTTCTTAAACTCCACCTCTTCACCTATGCTACGCATGTTGTTGAAGATGTATTGTGCATTTTCGATAGCAAGATATCTATCAGACATAAAAGGAGTGTGGATAGCTTCAGTTGGCATTCCAAGCAATTGAATTCCTTGCGATGTCCATATACCGATCATATTAAATAGAGCATCTTGCAGATGTCCTTTAAATATATTGCCAGTCATAAATTTTGTAGGAGGCATATATTTAAGAGGTGCTTTAGGAAATATCTCACGAATCATTTGAGCTTGCGCCAACTCCATTAAAAAGCCATTTTCTAAGTTGGGGTCCATTTCAAAAGCGTGCCCCAATCCCATTTGCTCTTCGGGTAATCCTGCCATTAGTGCCAACTGCTCGTTGATAAAATCAGAAGCCAACACAGTGTGTGCTTCTTCCACAGCATCAGCAGTTGTAAGGTAGTTGTCTTCGCCAGTATTGATTATAACACCAGCAAAGCCATTAATAACACGCGACATAAATTGGTCAATCATAGTGCGTTGCATATTAATATCTCTAAAGAGGATACCATATAGAGCATCGTTTAGCATTACATCTAATCCTTCCAATGCTCCCATTGCAGCTATCTCGGGCATACATAACCCAGAGCAATAGTTGCATAGACGAACATATTTTCCGTTTTCTTTGCCTACTTTATCAAGCGCTTCTCGCATAATACGGAAGTTCTCTTGTGTGGCATATGTACCACCAAAACCTTCTGTAGTTGCACCATAAGGTACATAGTCCAATAAGCTTTGTCCAGTTGTGCGAATCACAGCAATAATATCTGCCCCTTGACGAGCTGCAGCTTCTGCCTGACGCACATCTTCGTAGATATTGCCAGTTGCAACTATCACATATAGGTAAGGACGAGACCCTTCGCCCAATGTTGAAATCTGCTCATCACGGTTTCTTCGCTTACTTACAATGCGCTCTATACTTTCGTTGATGTATGGTTGCAATGCTTTCTCTATCTTTTCTGTAGTTCGATATGGGAAAGATGTAATATCTAATTCTTCATCTACAATTCTCTCCGCAATCTGTTGAGGTGTTTGTTTTGTCTCTACTACAGCGTTACCAACAAAAAACAGTGCACCTTGATCTATAACCCCTTTGTCTTTTATAGCATCTACCACAATGTTTGGGAGTGGTACACCATTTGGGTCGGTGTTGTTTATTCCAATCAATCGACAAAGTGTTCTCTCAACGGATACTGTTGTGTAGTTGTCTACGAACGACTGTACACTCTTGGCAATATTGCTTGCAAGGTCTCTAGCGAGTTGTACGTCATCAAAATTGATGTTCAATTTGCTTTGCTGCATATAGGTAATTTTTATTTGTTTAAATGTATTTTTATTCTATGGAGTAGGTCATTGCTTATTCCCAATATCTCGGCTATATAGATAGCTTCGTGTGGAACTTCTTCTTGATTCTCTTCCAAAGAGTAGTCTATATAATTATTAATGTTGTGAATTGTAATCTTCACATTTTTATCTTTCAATCTAAATCCTTTCACCTTTAACTTTCTGCATGGTGTATTAATGGTGTAATGCGTGGTGATAAGTGAACTTACGTTATGTTCCTTTAAAAAGCTGAGCACTCCACCCACTATTGCTTTTCCCTCAGTAGGATTTGTAGTGCGAGCAAGTTCGTCAATCAACAATAGTAGTCGTTCACCATTTTCGATGTGTTCGGTTATCTTGTTGAGACTCATCATTTCTGCCGCAAAAGATGATAGCCCACTTAGCTCGTCCTGTTCGTCGGTTGTGCACAGTATTATTCTATCCACTGGGGCAAATTGGGCTGACGATGCAGGCACATGAAACCCAAACTGTGTCAATGCTTGAGCCAATGCAATGCTTTTCAGCAAAACTGTTTTACCAGTCATATTAGCACCCGTAATAAGGGTTGGCTCAGACGGTATTCTTATAGTTACAGGCTGAAATTCTTTACCATGCTTCTGCAACGATTTCTCTATTTCGGGATTGAACAATCCACTTAAAGAAGTTTCGCTCTCTGCAAATGTTGGCTTTATCAATCGAAACTCTTTAGCAAGATACGCTTTCGCTATCAATAAGTCGAGTGTTGCCATTTCGTTGAGAGCAGATTTCAGCGCTTCGGTATATGGTTGTAGTTTATTTGTCAACTCCTCACGAACTTTATCTTCCTCCCTTTTCTCTTTCAGTCGTAGTCTGTTTATAACATCTTCCGTATCATCCGAATGGGGCATCCTATTTATCTCGCTTCTAATAGATGCAAGGGTAGGAGAGTAGTCATTATAGATATGGAATTGAGGAATCATCTTCCCTTGAGGGTCAAGAATCTCTATCGCACCTACTAGGTTGGGTATTACTATGAAGGGTATCTTCAGTTCGTTTACCTCTTTATCGATGGAATGGGCTAAAATTGCCAAGTGTTTAATCTCGAATAGCTCTATGTCGTCGAGCGCATTGTTGTATTTTAAACGTGAAAGTGTACTGGTTATATCCCTTAGTTGCCCCAACTTCATTTGAGTGAGTTCAAGCTTCTGAGAGAATTTTTCATCAATCAATCTATTTATCAGCCATTCCGTTTTATCAATTTCACACTTTATATCTTCCGACACTCTTAAAAAGGGCAAAGCATACAGAATTCTTCTTCCTGCAGAGGAGTGAATGTTAAGTGCATCTATTACATACTTAAAACCACTGATATATTCTATAGCTTCCTTAATTTTCATTTTTTATACTTTAAGCTTTATCGTTCTTTTGTAACTCCATCACATCGTAAACAGGTATATTGAGAGCTTCTTCCAATGCATGCTGTAATGTTTGTGTGTTTAGCATCAGTCCATTTGGCGCAAGAGGATTAATAGTAACAGTTATTAGCTTGTTTTTGAATAGGCTCTTCATAGAGTTTTCGCCTTGTAGAAAAGCATTAAAGTTGAGCTGCGTAGCAAACACCTTAGAGAAATCGTGAATAATTAACTCCACTGGTTTTTTGTGTGCCCTCATACAGTTTATCAACTTATCACTTACTGCACCTGCAACAAACAGTCGTGTGCCAAATTCAAAAATATCTTTATCGCTTTGATCTATCATAAATACCGATTGAATATCCAAATCGTGTATTTTATTATTTTTATCTATTGCCCATAAACCACTTTTTTTCTCTTGCAATTGTTCCGACAGTGCTTCATCTACCGACTCCAATTCTATCAACTGCTTCACAAAACGTGTTTTTCTAACCAGTTGAGCTATGTTTGCCGATAGTGCTGCGCCTGTTGCCAATATCATGGCATCTGTTACTGCTGGAGAAGCTAAACTGAGTCGCGAAAGGGCTCCATCAACTATTGTTGTGTCAACATTCCATTTTTCGAGGCTTCGAATAAGCCTCTTTACACTTTTCGTATCTGAAGGACCCGAAAGTATAACTTTACCATCGCTCAGTGCTCGTGCTGTTACTAATCTGCCCATTGCAGTTCTGTGATTGCTCACATCTAGTATTTCAGCAGTAAGTTGTTTTTCAAAATAATGTTTTTCGGAAGTAATAAATATTACCCCCTTCGAAACAACTATTTCAGGCTTTTGTGTATGTGTCACATTGTCTACTCGCTCCCCATCTATGCCGATGGAGGTGATTGCAATCTGTTTCTTAGTCGTTTTAAGTCGTTTCAAAACGTAGTTAAGTGTCTCTGTTTTGCCGGTGTTTTTCTCCAAGCCAATTACAGAGACACTTTTATAAGCAACTACATTTTGTACGAAAGGCATACGCTTTTTACCTTAATGGTGAAGTTTTAATTTTCACCTTCCTTTTTTATTCCTCTTTTTTCTATTTAAGTTTTCAGGCTCAATCGACAATCTATCACCTGCAAGCAAACCTGCAATTCCCTCTTTTTTCTCATCAGTACAGTCTTCGCATTGACAATTGTCTGTATAGTCTGTTGGTTCTGTGTAGGTGCTAGTTACTCCCTCGTAGTTTCTGAGTATTACTCTGTTAGGTCCTTGAGAAACTAAATAGGTAGGCATTACAGGTATTTTGCCACCACCACCTGGTGCATCCACCACAAATGTTGGAACTGCAAAACCCGAAATATGACCACGTAAATTTTCAATTATTTCGATACCTTTTGAAACAGGTGTTCTGAAATGACTGATTCCTACTGATTGATCGCATACATATATATAATAAGGACGAACTCTTATTTTAACCAAATCCAAAACAAGCTTCTTCATAACATGCGTGCAGTCGTTTATACCACGAAGCAAAACTGATTGATTCCCTAATGGAATGCCTGCATTTGCCATTTTAGCACAAGCTTCAGCCGCTTCAGGTGTAACTTCATCGGGGTGGTTAAAGTGAGTGTTGAGCCAAACGGGGTGATATTTCTTAAGCATATCTACCAGTTCTGTAGTAATACGTTGCGGCATCACCACAGGAGTACGCGAACCAATACGTATTATCTCTACGTGTGGTATCTCTCTCAGTTTTTTAATGATATACTCCAATCTCTTATCACTTACCAATAGAGCATCACCACCCGATAGTAATACATCTCTCACTTGTGGAGTGCGAGCAATGTAATCGATACAAGCATCTATTTGCTCTGTGCTGCTGCCAGCATCGGTATGACCTGCAAATCGGCGTCGCGTACAGTGTCTGCAATACATAGAGCACATATCAGTAATTAAGAATAGCACTCTATCTGGATAGCGATGTGTCAATCCTGGTACTGGCGAGTCTTCATCTTCGTCCAGAGGGTCGTCCAAATCAGATGGGCTTTTGTAAAGCTCTTGTTTACTTGGTATCGCCTGTTTACGTATCGTACAGTTTGGATTGTTGGGGTCTATCAAACTTAAATAATAGGGCGTGATAGACATGCGCAACAAGTTGAGAGATTTTCTCACACTCTCCTCTTCTTCCTCCGTTAGGTTAATATATTTTTTTAATTGATCAACAGTTTCAATTCTGTTTTTCACCTGCCAATGCCAGTCATTCCATTGTTCATCGGTTATTTCAGGGAAAAACTCTTTTCTTCTATTTTGTGCCATGATTTATTGTTTTTCGGTTATATGGAGATGGTCCTATTTATGCATATAGTTCAGTGAATATTTTCCTCAGCTTATCGGACTCTCTCAAAAGTTGTAGAGTAATCTCGGCATGACCTTTAGTGTATCCATTTCCTACAAGCATTTTTACGTCACTTCCTACGCCTTCTGCACCTAATGCAGCTTTGGTGAAATTGGTTGCCATAGAGAAGAAATATACGGTGCCTGTATCTTTAGTACACAATATACTTGTCATCTCTGTATCGGGGATATTTACATTATTAATAGTAAGGTCGCATAGTTCTCCATTAGTCACCTCTTCTATTAGCTCTAATACAGGAACTGGTTGAGTGGCATTAACAGGGAATACATAATCGCAAATGTCAAGCGATTTCAATCTATTGGTGCTTCTTTCAGAGTGAGTCAATCCAATTACAGTACCTGTAACTCCAGCGCGTTTTTTAGCTTCGTAGCAGCATAGCATGCCCGATTTTCCACCAGCACCAATAATAAGTACTGTATCACCTGGTTTTACTAATTTTGCTGTTTGAGCTGGCGCTCCAGCCACATCTAGTGCCGAAAGAGCAAGGTTTTCTGGCAGGTCGGCAGGAATCTTAGCATATATACCACTTTCAAAAAGGATGGCTTTACCATCTATATCCACTTGGTCAACATCGGGACGTATGTCCTTTATTTTATCAATACGCAGTGGAGTAAGTGACAACGAAACTAATGTAGCAATTTTATCGCCAACTTTCAGGTCAATCTTGTCAACTAGAGCGTCTCCAATTTTTTCAACTGTGCCTAGCAGCATTCCACCCGATCCTGTAACAGGGTTGCGATGTTTGCCTTGCTTTTCTACAATATCCATCATTATTTCGGCTATTTTAGCTTTGTCGCCACCAGCCTGTTCCTCAATTTGAGTAAAGCTTGCCGAATCGATGTTCAATGTTTGCACATCAATCAAAATTTCATTGTTATATATTTCGTCCATGTTATTATCCAACTTCTCAGCTGGCTGGGGTAGTACACCTTGGGGTGATATTACGCGATGAACGCCATATTTATGTCCTTCTTTCATTTCTTTTGTATTAGTGTTTTGTTATTTGTTGATGATAAAAAATATTGCTTTTTGGTAAGTAGAGAGAATTATAAAATTCTCTCTACACTTTTACCATTATTATTTATGTTGCATGTTTTTACTGTAAAGACCTATCTGGGTTTTAGGCTTAATATTTCACGTGCTTCAGCAGGTGTTGCTATTTCACGTCCAAATTCTTTGGCCAAGCGTACTACTTTTTCTACCAACTCACCGTTTGATTTTGCCAATACACCACGCGACAAGTACACATTGTCTTCGAAACCTACACGCACATGACCACCATCTATAATAGCGGCTGCCGCAAGCGTCATTTCAAAGCGTCCCACACCAGCAACAGTATATGTTGATCCTTCTGGAATACTTCCTCGCAAGAAAACAAAGTCTCTTAGAGTTCCGCTTATGCCACCATTTACTCCCATTACGAAGTCGAAATGCATAGGCGACTTTATATGACCTCTTTTATGAAGGCGCAGTGCCATGTCAATCATACTTTTGTCAAACACCTCTAATTCTGGCTTAATGTCTCTTTCAATCATTCTGTCGCCAAAGTACTTAATTGTGTTTTCTGTGTTCATAAACACTTCGTCGCCACCAAAATTGAGTGTGCCACAGTCAAGAGTAGCCATTTCGGGGTTCAACTCTATTGGTTGCAAGCGCTCATCGTCGGTCATGCCTACAGCACCACCAGTTGAGGGTTGTATAATTACATCGGGGCAAGCAGCCTGAATAGCTGTCATAACCTCTTCAAATCTATCTTTATCTTGTGTTGGTGTGCCATCATCGTGACGAACGTGTAAGTGTATTATACTTGCACCAGCATCGTAAGCCGATTTCGCTTCTCTCACACACTCTTCTACAGTGTAGGGTACTGCAGGATTATGCTCTTTCAATACCTCCGCTCCTGAAATAGCAGCTGTGATAATTAGTTTTTCCATTTTCATTCTTTGTTATTCGGTTTGTTCTTTAATCAATCTTTATATTACAAAGAGATTATTCTTGGTTCTTTCTTTGGTTAGCTTTAGGTACAACACATGTACCACTTGCTCTGCACACCACTATTGGCTCTTCCAACACATCGGCAGCCGAAGGTGAAATATCTGTTCGTGGGCTAATTATTTTTTTAGCTTCAAAAGTCATTTTGCGAGATGAACCACCTACTTTAGTGATAGTGCCAGTAGCTTCAATAAAATCGCCTGCAAATACAGGGGCTGTAAACTCAACATTGTCGTAGGCAACGAATAGACCCTCGTCACCATCATTCATAATTAACAATTCGGTAGCAACATCGCCAAATAGGCCTAATAATCTTGCTCCATCTACTAAGTTACCGCCATAGTGTGCATCTTGCATACTCATGCGTAGTCTAATCATTGCTGTTTTCATATCTTTTTTGATTTTATATTTATATCTTTATTATAGAGATAATTTGTAAGTTGTCTCTGCGTGAATTATTTTACTGAACTATATAGTCTACAAAAATTGAAGGTGTATGCACTCTTTCTGGTTCAATTTCGCCTACTTCTTTCAATGTGTCCACCTCTGCAACCACAACGTCGGCAGCCATTGCCATCAAAGGGTTGAAGTTTTGTGTAGTTCCTAAGTAGATTAAGTTTCCTGCTTTATCGCCAATACTGCCTTTTATAAAAGCTACATCTGCGCGAAGAGGTCTCTCAAGGATATACTCTTTTCCATCCACTTTAATCAACTCTTTTCCCTCTTGTATAATTGTGCCAATACCAGTTGGTGAAAGAATGCCGCCTAAACCCGCGCCGCCCGCTCTTACGCGTTCTGCCAAGGTGCCTTGTGGGGAGAACTCTACAACCAACTCATAAGCATCCATCTGCTGTCCGGTGTGTGGGTTTGTACCAATGTGCGAGACAATTACTTTTTTTATTTGTTTGTTCACAATCAGTTTTCCACATCCTCTGTCAGGAAAACCTGTGTCGTTTACTATAAGGGTTAAATCTTTAACACCCGATTCTACTAGTGCGTCAACTAGTTTTTCCGGAGTACCGTTTGCTAAAAAACCACCAATCATGATGGTCATGCCATCTTTTACTTTGGCAACTGCTTCTGAAATAGTGCTGAGTTTACTCATAGGTATATTATCTATTTAATTTGTTTCTATTGTTAAGAACAATAAATTTACTTTTGCCCATAAAGGTAGTAATAATGCAGCTAATTCCCTCATATTATGCAAGCTATTT
>DUVZ01000174.1 GCA_012840785.1 Bacteroidales bacterium | reverse complement strand
GGAGTTGCTTGCGCTGATGTATATAACCGTGCAATGGAGATAGTTGCAGCAAATAATATGGAGGACTATTTTATGGGCACTAAGCAGCAAGCAAGGTTTGTTGGCCATGGAATGGGACTAGAGATAAACGAACCTCCTGTATTTGCGGCTCGCACAAGAGAAGTGTTGAAAAAAAACATGGCTATTGCTCTCGAACCCAAATTTGTGTTGCCTGGTATAGGTGCTGTAGGAGTAGAGAATACTTATATTGTTACAGAAAAAGGATTGGAAAATATAACTGTATGTGAAGAGGATATTATAGAGTTGAAATAATCTTTTCAAAAAAGACTCTTTTTATTGTAACCTATTTGCTACTCATGTTGTCCAATATATGAAAACAAAATTATTCACCTTTTTAAAATTAAGACAATGAATGCAGCAGAATTAGGAGTTTTGATACCTATAATTGCAATTATATCAATTTTTGCATTACCTATTATTACAGCATTAATTTTGATATTTAAAAAAATAAGTTCTACTCACAAGGAGCGAATGGGTTTAATAGAGCAAGGAATAATTCCTCCAGAAGAGTCTAATAAAAAAAGAGAGCGCACACCAAATAGGTATGTATCGCTACGTAATGGTATAGTTCTGATTTCTTTGGGCATAGGACTTATTGTAGGATTTTTGATCACAAGCAATTTGTCAATAGGTAATACAAGTCCTTTCTTCTTTATTGTAGCAACTACAGTTCTCTTTTTAGGAATAGGTTATGCATTATTCTATAAGCTAACAAAGGATGCAAAAGGATATAGAGATTCTGATTTAGAAGATGATGCTGAATAACTACTGCAATGAAAGAAAGAGTGTATGTAGAGAAAGTACTTTCGGGCAACACTTCGGCTTTTGCATATTTTGTAAACAACTATCAAAGAATGGCTATTAATATTGCCTATCGAATATGTGAAAATATGCAAGATGCCGAAGATGTGGTGCAAGAGAGCTTTGTGAAAGCTTATAAAAACTTGCACACTTTTAGACTCGATAGTAAGTTTTCTACTTGGTTTTATCGCATAGTCTTCAACACTGCAGTCACTTTCACCAAAGCTAAAATGTGGGTTATTGATGATGAGGTAGAGAGTGTGGCTTTCGATTTGTCTTCTGATTTAGATGCAAGTACTAAACTTGATATGAATGAAACAGGCGAGATTGTATCTCACGTATTGAGCAAAATGCCTAAAGCATATGGACTTATGTTGAGTTTGTTTTATTTGGAAGATAATTCAATTAAAGAGATTGTTGAAATAACAGGGCTGAATAATTCTAATGTAAAGGTGATGTTGTTTAGAGCACGAGGAATGTTTAAAGAGTTGATAACTAGAAATTATCCAGAGCTGTATATGGAGGAGTTGATATGAAAGAAAAAGATGAAAATGAAATAATGGACGATAAGCAGTGGATAAAATCGATGATGGAGTCGACTCGCAAGGAGCCATCAGAGAACTTGTCGTACCGAATAATGCATCAGATAGAAACTGAACAAGCATTAACACGTGTCAAGCCTAAAGTAAACAAACAGCCAACTGCCTCACCATTAAAAGATTTATGGATGTTTGGGGTGATGTACCTTGTGTTACTTATAACTGGAGGTTATTTCTATTTTCAAGGCGGTAAAGATGCGCTTTTGACAGAAACCTTCTTGTGGACTTGTATTATGATAAGCTCTATTTTCAGTTTCTTCTTTTTAATTATTACTATTGATAACTCTAGGAGAAGAAAAACAAAAAAGAAATCTTCTGTATCGTAGTGATAAGAAGGCCTTATTTATAAGTCTACACTGGTATTACTTAATTCTTCTGCAAGAAGCTGCTTACGAGCTTGTGCTAATATTTCATCAGATTTTCCTGATGGAAATCTTAAATCTAGCGATTGCAGCTTTTCTAAAATAATACTTCCAATGGCAACACGGGCAAAGTATTTTTTATCTGCAGGTATCACATACCATGGAGCATATTCTCTTGACGTTTTGCTCAACATCTCTTCATAGGCTGTTTGATATTCATCCCATTGCGCTCGTGCTTCCAAATCGGCTTTGTTAAACTTCCAGTTTTTGTTAGGGTTGTCAAGTCGTGACAGCAATCTCTCCTTTTGTTCATCTTTTGATAAATGTAAAAAGAATTTGATAATATGCGTGCCGTTTTGATAGAGGTGTTTCTCAAAGTTGTTTATCTGCTCGTAACGATTTTTCCAAAATTGCTCATCAATTTTATCTAAAGAGTCAATTTCTGGTAATTGCTCATTAAGAATTAAGTTGGGGTTTACTTTTGTAACCAATACATTTTCGTAGTGCGAACGGTTGAATATCTCTATCATTCCTCTTTCTGGCAATACTTTGTAGTGTCGCCACAGGTAATCGTGATCTAGTTCCTCTTTCGATGGTGTCTTGAAGTTGTGCACACGACATCCTTGTGGATTAATACCAGACATCACGTGGCGTATTGCACCATCTTTTCCTGCAGTATCAGGCGCTTGCAAAACAATAAGCAGAGAAAAGCGATCATCAGCATAAAATAGACGTTGAATTTTTTTAAGCTCTTTGATATTACTTTTGAGTTCAATTTTGGCAGTTTTCTTCTTATAGCCACCATCATCATTAGTAGAGTGTTTTTTTAGATCTATTAAAGTGTCTTCAGGCACTCTAAATTGGCTGTAATCATGATTCATATCACTTTGTTTATTTAAAGTTTATCTCTACTGTTCAATATTGCTTATCTTCCACTATCAATAAGTCTATAGTAAAGCTTGTCGTTTGATATAACTTCCAATCCTTTAGAAAATATATCGTCAATATCGTTTATAATTCTGTAGAAAGCAGCACCATCATATAAATCTCTTGCAACTAGTGCTTTCAATTGAGTTAGAATTAGTTTCTTCGACTTTTCAAACTCCTCTTCGTTCCACTCTATATCTTCACTTTGTGCATTGTTCTTCAATTTCTGAATTATTGCAGGCGATATAGTGTAGTTGTTTTTGAATGTCTCTATAGTTGGATAGGTACCAAGTAGTTGTTTGCGATTGTTGTCCACTTCTTGAATAGTTATTCTATTGATAACACCCTTTGCAAGCATTTGGCGATGAAGCGAAGTTCCTATTGTTGTGTCAATTGGCACAAACACATCAGGCATTATGCCTCCTCCTCCATAAACAGTGCGTTTGTTTACAAGTGTAGCATACTTAAGTGAGTCTGGAAAATGAATGCTGTCGGCATTCATCATTTCACCATGATTATAACGATTGATGAAATCTAGATTGTATGCCTCTAAATCACCACCATTGTATGGTTTCTGTATTCCTCTTCCTGTTGGTGTGTAATAGCGTGCTACAGTTAG
>DUVZ01000173.1 GCA_012840785.1 Bacteroidales bacterium | reverse complement strand
CTCCCGATGCTACCATTTTACGCATTTCGCCCTTTGAAGGGAAAACTTGTGCATCTTCGGTAAGTAGATTAAGTGCTTTTACACCCTCTGCTATCTTCTCTTTTGACACTGTAAATTGTGGAACACCTTCAAAAACTTGTAAAAGGGTCTCTTCGTCAATTTTTCTCAATGCATCGGCAGTTGAGTTTCCAAACAAAATATTAGATGCTTCTATAGCTGCCTCAAGTGCTTCGCGCGAGTGAACCATAGTTGTAACTTCCTCGGCCAATCTTCTTTGCAATGAGCGTCGATGTGGTGCTTTTTGGTGCTCTGCTATCAGGCTATCAATCTCTTCTTTCGATATGTCTGTAAATATTTTGATATACTTATCTGCATCATCGTCACTTACATTGAGCCAAAACTGATAGAACTTGTAGGGCGATGTATAGCGACTGTCGAGCCAAACGTTGCCCGATTCGGTTTTACCAAACTTTCCTCCGTCAGCTTTTGTAATTAATGGACACACCAAAGCAAACGCTTCGCCACCAATAGTTCTTCTTATTAGTTCAGAGCCTGTGGTGATGTTACCCCATTGATCTGAGCCACCCATTTGTAGACGACAGTTTTTCTCTTGGTAGAGGTGCAAAAAGTCGTATCCTTGCAATAGTTGGTATGAAAACTCTGTAAACGACATCCCCTCTTTCGATTCCGAGCTCAATCGTTTTCTTACTGAGTCTTTTGCCATCATATAGTTTACGGTGAGGTGCTTACCAATATCTCTAATGAAGTCGAGAAAGGTAAATTCTTTCATCCAATCGTAGTTGTTTACCAACTCGGCTGCATTGGGCGCATCGCTATCGAAATCGAGAAATTTCTCTAATTGTTTCTTGATGCCTGCTTGGTTTTTACGTAGCGTCTCTTCGTCTAATAGTTTTCTCTCGGCCGATTTCATCGATGGGTCGCCAATCATGCCTGTTGCTCCACCAATTAGTGCAATGGGTTTGTGACCAGCCCGCTGCAAGTGCTTTAGCATCATTACGCCTACCAAGTGCCCTATATGTAGCGAGTCGGCAGTTGGGTCTATACCAACATATCCTGCAGTTAGTTCTTTCTGTAATTGTTCTTCCGTGCCTGGCATTATCTCTTGTATCATGCCCCTCCAACGGAGTTCTTCAACAAAGTTCATATATCTATAGTGTATTTATTTTTTGAATGTACAAAGATACTATTTATTTTTTTAATAACGATTGTTTGGGCTGTCAGCTAAGAAGGAACAAAGAGCAAGGGTGGGTTTTTTATTTTAAAAAATCATCTTTTACTAAAAAGCAAAAATAGCGCCAATATATTCATTATCTCAAGTCGTCCAAGCAACATCTCTGCCGCGAGTACATGTTTTGCAGCAGAGGGTAGGGCTGCAAAGCTGTCGAGCGAACCCACTTCGCCAAAACCGGGACCAACGTTAGCAATAGATGCTAACGATGCCGATAAGGCTGTGAGCCCATCAATATCCATAAAGGTGAGGATAACTGTTACAATAAAGAAGGTGAGGATATATAAAAACAGAAAATTAAGTGTCTGTACTTCTATCTCTTTATCCACTACTTCGTTGTCAATTTTAGATGCAAATATTCCTTGCGGATGTTTTATCAAGCGCAATTGCTTTTTTAGTACTTGAAAAAAGAGATAAATTCTGTCGAATTTGAACCCTCCAGCTGTAGACCCCACCATCGAACCCTGGGCAGTGAAATAAATAAGGATAATAATGGTGAATATAGGCCACACTGTTGTATCAACAGTAGCAAACCCCGTAGTGGAAACTAACGATATTACCTGAAAAAGACTATGTCGGAGTGAGTCGGCAATGTTATAAAGATTTTCATCGTATAGTTTGTAGGCAACTACCAAAATAGCGATAACGATGAGTAGGAAGTATGTTCTTACAGTTTTAGAGTTAAATAGATTTGGTTTTTTACCAATAATAGTAATGTAAAGCATTCCGAAATGGAGGCTGCTAAGTATCATAAATACAACTATGGTTAGTTCCATCCAAAAGTTGTTGTAGAAAGCCATGCTAGTATTTTTAGTTGAGAACCCTCCTGTAGCAATTGTGGACATGGAGTGGCATATAGCATCGAAAAATGTCATTCCCAACGACCAAAGGATAATAGTTTCGAGTAGTGTAAGGCTTAAATATACTATACCAATGATACGTCCTATCTGTCTTGCTTTGGTTTTGAAGTTCATGCGCGACAAATTAGAAACCTCTGTCTTGTATATACTAGAGCGCAATCCTTTTGTTTGTGGTAGTATGAGTAGCACAAAAAGTATTACCCCCATACCGCCTATCCAATGGGTAGCCGAACGCCAAAAGAGAATACCTTTTGGTAGAGTCTCTATTTCGGTGAGTATTGTGGCTCCTGTTGTTGTGTATCCCGATACGCTTTCGAAGAATGCATTGACAAAGGTGAATTCTCCTCCCCACATCACATAGGGTAGCATCCCCACTATGCAGGTTATAATCCACCCAAAAACACTTATTGCCAATCCTTCGTTGAAGCGAATCTCGTCAACCTTCTCGGTAAATATAAGAGGAAATAATCCAAGGATAGTGCATACCAAGCCGCTATAGAGCAATGGAACTAATGATGTCTCTTTTAAGAAAAACGATATTAATGCCGATGCATATAGAAACAAGGCATTGAAGAGTAGTACGTAGCCTATATATTTTATGATTGCCTCTTTTCTCACTTATTTTGATTTATTGTGCGATAATAATCGTCTGATTAAACTGTTTATTTCCAATTGAAGAGTTTTCAATTCATCTTCCGATTTTATATCTACTTTTAGATTGGTTGATGGTGGTATGTAGTTTTGTGTTGCAGATATAAGCTTGTTTAAAGGATTTACAAAGTAATGAGAAATGTAAAAATTGAGTAGGAGGGCAAAAATAATTGCTAAAATAATAGATACAATTCCTGGCATCATTGTTTGGTAGAGTTTCTTGTGCATCTCATTTGCTTTTGAGTACATGCTGGTTTGATTCAACTCCATTAGGCTGGTTACAGCTTTTTTGGTTTTTGTAAATTGTATGTGCAAGTTATTGTAGTCAATATCATCGCTCGTACTGCTTGTAACTAATGAGTCTAGCTGCGTAAAATAAGAATTGTACTCCTTCTCTATCTCTTGTATTACCTCTTTTTCGCCTGGTTCGGTTGCATTCTTTTTAATTTCAATCATTGATATGGCAATGGCTGAGTCGGCTGAGTTAATTACACTCATAGCCTCGTCTTTTTTGCCAAGAAAGAGTAGCAGCAAGCCACTATCTTCACGTTCCAAGGCTTGGGTTACATTTAGAGCGTGTTCTATAGAGAGGTAGTTGTTGTCTATTACATCGCTAAATGAGTCGTTCATTTTTCTCAACTCCCATATCGACATTACGCCTGCTATTACCAACATTAGCACCAATAGCATAAAGCTAGAGAATATTTTAACCTTCAGTTTCTTTATCATTACAACAGATTGTTTTATTGAATGTGAAATTAGTAAAAATTTGTGAGTCATGGGTATGATTGTGAGATTTTTTTATAATTCCACAGTTTAGTGTGTTGTTTGTTCTCACAATCATTGTTTCAAACTCTATTTTTTATCCCAAACTTCATTCCTATCGTTATTAACAAAGACAATAAAAAAAGGACATCTAAACAAAGATGCCCTTTTTCAAGTTGTATGTTTTTATCAATAGAAGCTTATCTTATTATTGATTGAAATGCTGCGTTGCTTCTATATTTAGCAAACTCTAAATCCGAAGCAGCAAGAGCTCTCATTGCGCTGTCGCGTTCTATTGCAGTGTTTAAGTGTGCCGACACATCATTAAAGTTGTTTGTGCGAGCTGCAATTACTGCTAGCAAATAGGCTGTTGTAGCGTCAGGATTTTTAATATCATTCAATATTTCTGATGCTCTATTATAGTTGTTGGTAAGTATTTGAGCCAAGGCAGCGTTGTTTGTTTTAACGTCGCCAAAAGCTTCAACAGCTTTTGAGTATTCACCATTTTTCAAGAATAACAGACCCATTGTTTGCTCAAGGTCTTTAGCACCTGCTGCTCTACCCAATAGTTCTTCAGCTTTGTCTGTTTCGTTATTGCTAAGAGCAAGAAGAGCAAGGTTTGTGTAAGCCTCTGGCGCATCAGATTTTACTTGCAAAGCACGGTTGAAAGCTTGCATAGCTTTGTCAAATTCTCCTGCGCGGAAGAAGTTTGTTCCAATGTTGTTCCAAGCGCGATAGTCTTGCGAATAGTTTGCTGTGAGATATTGGTAAATTTTTTCTTGCTCTGTTCTGTTTTCGGTCAATGTAGCTGCATACATCAACTCTTCTATGTTCAATTCGTCTGGATTGTTTTTCCAGAAAGACATAATTTCGTCGTCCGACTTACCAATAATTTCAATGTTGGCAGTTAATCTAGAGCGACGTAGTTGTGGCAAAATAGTTTCTGCCAACTCTTCAAAAACAACTGAGATGTTTTTGATTTCTCTTTCGCGAGTTTCAGGGTCTTCATACATTGATAAAACACGAAGAACTAAATCTTTGTCTTGCAAGTTTGAAGCTTCAACCAATTGGCGGAAACCTTCCCAGTCTTCAGCTGTATAGCGAGCATTGATTTGTGCGTTTACTTCTTGTTTCTTCATCTCATCTCCAAGATAAGCAGATGTTCTCTTTTCACGTTCTGCTGCTAATCTTTCGTTCAACGAAAGCTTGCCATCAGGCGATGCATAAGCTGAAATTTCAATATCAACATTTTGACGTTCATCATCGTAAGCTTCTTTTACACGCTTTTTCCAATTAGCTAATTCACTTTTGCTTAACTCGCTTGATCTTAGATTAGCTTGTTCGATAAGGAAAAGAATATTAGCATCTTGTTTTTGTTGAATAATGCGTTGGAAAGCATCTTGAGCAATAGATGGCTCAGTGTTGTGCGCGCTTGCTAATGCTGATGTAGCTACAACTCCGTCTGCTACTTTTACTTCTGGAAGTTCTACAGTTTTGTTTTTAATTTTTGCATTAAAACGAAGGAATAGTTCCGACTCACGCATTTCAGGCTCGTATTCAAACTTCATGTTCATTGCAAGGTTGCCACCTCTGTTTTTATGGATAACGATACCATTTCCAGCAACTTTGTCACCTTGATAAGTGTATGAAGTGCCAATAGCTTCTTTTCCTGCATATTTCAAAACAGGGGTAACTACTACAGTAGCATGAGAGTTAAACCATTTTTCAGGAAACATACCATTAATTGAAACCGGAACTTCATTTCCAACTGTTTCTAGTGGAGTAGGAGTTACGTTGAAATGTGACGGCGTTAGTGGCGTCAACTTACTACTACACGATGTGCTTAAAATGCCAATAAAGGCAATCATTAGAAGCGATAAATAAAAATTTTTAGTCTTCATGAGGATAATTTATATTATTAATTAAATTGTGTTCTATCGTCTTCACAAAAATACAATATTATTGTTGTATTTAAAATAAAGAGGAGGCTAATAGGTGGTTTTTAGTTTTATTTAATATCGAACCCTAACTCTTTTACTAAAACAGCTGTTTTTTTGTTTGCATTTTCAATTGTATAGGCTTTGTACTCTCGCCTAAGTGGGTAGTGAGAGCGGAAGTAGTAGAACTTATTTGGACTCTCTTTTAGTGATGCTGAATCTTCACAGGGGTCGTAGCTGTAAAGTAATGCTTTAGCCAATTGCTCCTCATTGCTATACTGAGATAGATTGATAACAGTTTTATCAGGCTCAACTATTGGAAGCAATTCTATTGGGTCTTTATTTAGTTTAAAAAACTTGTTTATAGTCTCTAAACTCATTTTTGTTGCATTCCATTTTCCATCAGCAGAGTAACCTGCAATGTGTGGAGTTGCAATATCTACTAGTCTTAGCAATTGAAGGTCGATGTTTGGCTCATTTTCCCATGTATCAATAATTGCTCCCATCACCTCTCCTTTTCTTAGGGCGCTTTTTAACGCTTCATTACTCACCACTGCTCCTCGGGAGCTGTTAATGATAATTGGTTTTTTGCTTAAGCAGTTGAAAAACGTGTCGTCTGCAAGATGATAGGTGGGATGTTCACCTGTTTTTGTCAGCGGAGTGTGAAATGTTATTATATCTGCTTCTCTTTGTATGGTGGCTAAGTCGACAAACTCGTCAGAGTTTTCTATCTCTTGACGAGGAGGGTCGTTTAGCAAAACCCTCATGCCCAACACTTGGCAAGCACGTGCCACCTTTTTCCCCACATTGCCAACACCTACAATGCCTACTGTTTTATCTTTTAGTTCAAAGTTGTATTTCTGTGCCATTCGCACAATTGAGGTTGTCACATATTGCTCTACCGAGCTTGCATTGCAGCCTGGCGCTGTGCGCCAAGCAATATTGTTTTCCTCACAATAATGGGTGTCGATATGGTCGAAGCCAATGGTTGCAGAGCATATAAGCTTTACGTTTGAACCTGCAAGTATTTTCTCATCGAAGTAAGTGACTGTTCGAACAATCAACACATCGTTGTCTTTTACTGTCTCTTTAGTAAATTCATTTCCTGGAAGGTAAGTTACTTCGCCAAATTGCTCTGCCACCCCTTGAAGATAAGGAATATGTGCATCTGCTAATATTTTCATCTATGTTTGTTTATCTGCTATTCTTGTTTGTGGTTTTAGACAATTGAGTTGCTATGAATTGGCAAGCAAAGCTTCACTCATGCCTTTAGCAGCTTTTCGTCCGTCGCCCATGGCTAAGATTACTGTTGCACCACCACGAACAATGTCGCCACCAGCATATATATCGCTTTGTGCCGACTGCATAGTGTCGCTATTTACTACAATTGTTCCCCAGTCTGTAACTTCCAAACCCTGGAACGTGGATGGAATAAGCGGATTGGGTGATACACCTACACTCACAATTACTTGGTCTACATCTATCCACACAGTATCGCCTTCTATTGGTAGTGGACGACGACGTCCCGATGCATCTGGTTCGCCCAGCTCCATACGTTGCAATAGCATACGATTTACACGAAAGTTCTCATCACCCTCAT
>DUVZ01000172.1 GCA_012840785.1 Bacteroidales bacterium | reverse complement strand
TTGTTTTTGTAATAAAGATAAAATTACCTCACTATTCTCTTTCTTGAAAATAGTTTTTAATAATATAAAATTTTGTGCTTTCAAACCTGCAAAGGCTTGACTCAACTTTTGTTTATCAAAAGATACAAGAAGCTAGTGTTTTTTTGAAGCAACTAATTGTCATATATACACATTAATCCCAACTATAATTTAAAAACTTAATTGATCATTGAATCAAACAACTAACTAACATAAAAATGACTTATAATATTATCGAGCTTAATGAGAAGCTCACAACAGAACTACGCGTATTGGCTAGATCTATGGGTATTAGGAGACCTGACGCCTATAAAAAAGAGGAGTTAATCTACAAAATTCTTGACGAGCAAGCAATTGCTGAAGCCGAAACACAAAACAAAAAGCCAAGAACGCCTAACAAGGGTGCTAATAAAAAAGAGGAGCATAAAAATGCTCCATCGAAACAAAACAAAGACAAAGGAGCAGAGCCTACTAAGCATGATAATAGGCATGCAAAAAACAAGGATGAGCAAAATATAAAAGCTCAACAAAAACCTAAAGAAGCCGACACAAAAAAGCTTCCACAAAAACAAGATGCGGCCCACAAAGGTAAGCAAGAACAAAATGCTGTTCAAAAACAAGACAAACCTAGTGACAATAATAAACAGCAAAAACCTAAACAAGCAGATGCTAAGCCTGAAACTCAAAAAGACAAACAAAAGGGAGTTGACGAAAGCAAGAAAGAGGAGCAAAAGGATGACAATCAAAAACCTAAACAACTTGTTTTTCGCTCTAGAAGACAACGAGATCAAGACAAGGAAAAAAGTGACAACACACCAAAGAACGTTCTGCCACCAGTAGTAGCTGAAGATGAAGAGATAGCCGAAAAGTTTGAGGCTCAAATAGAAACAACTCCAGCTGAAGAGGCTTCACTTGAAACATTAGTTTCTCCTGCTCCACTACAATCAAAACAACAGCAAAGACAACCTAGACCAAAACAAAATACACCTCAACAGCCAAGAGAAAAACAACAAACATTTGAATTTGATGGCATTTTGTCTGCATCGGGTGTGTTAGAAGTAATAGCCGATGGCTATGGTTTTTTACGCTCGGCCGATTACAACTATATGTCTTCGCCTGATGATATATATGTTTCTCAATCTCAAATCAGACTGTTTGGATTGAAAACTGGTGATGTGGTTGAAGGTCCAATTCGCCCTCCAAAAGAAGGCGAAAAGTTTTTCCCTCTAGTAAAGGTAAATATGATAAACGGACGCAATCCCAACGAAGTGCGAGACCGTGTTCCTTTCGACCACTTGAAACCTCTGTTTCCAGATAGAAAATTCAACTTGACAAAAGGACGAAACGATAACCTATCATGTAGAGTAGTAGATTTGTTCTCACCTATAGGTTTTGGCCAGCGTGGACTAATTGTAGCACAACCCAAAACAGGTAAAACAATGCTGCTAAAGGATATTGCCAATGCAATTGCAGACAACCATCCTGATGTGTACATGATTATTCTACTCATCGATGAGCGCCCAGAAGAGGTGACAGATATGGAGCGTAATGTAAATGCTGAAGTTATCTCATCTACATTCGACGAGCCTGCCGACAGACATGTTCGCGTAGCAGATATAGTTATTAATAAAGCTAAACGAATGGTAGAGTGTGGTCACGATGTTGTAATTCTTCTTGACTCCATCACACGTCTTGCACGTGCTTACAATACTGTACAACCAGCTTCAGGAAAAGTTCTTTCAGGTGGTGTTGATGCAAATGCTCTACACAAACCAAAACGTTTCTTTGGTGCAGCTCGTAACATTGAGAATGGTGGATCGCTCACTATTATTGCAACTGCTCTTACAGATACGGGTTCGAAAATGGACGATGTGATATTTGAAGAGTTTAAAGGAACAGGAAATATGGAGCTTCAATTGGATAGAAAACTATCTAACAAGCGCATGTTCCCAGCTGTTGATATTGTTGCTTCAAGCACACGTCGCGAAGACCTAATTCTATCTGAAGAGGTGCTAAACCGTATGTGGGTATTGAGAAACTTCCTTGCAGATATGAATTCAATAGAAGCAATGGATTTCTTACTAAACCGTCTGCGTAGAACAACTAGCAACGAAGAGTTTCTAATATCGATGAACGACTAATAAATCTTTATTGGATAAAAATAGTGAGATAAACTATCAGTCTATAAATAATTAAAAAGCAACATCCGCTATAGTGCGAATGTTGCTTTTTTGTTTTATAAAAACTTATCTGTTTTCTCTTCAACCTTTACTTCTTATAAATTCGATACAATCTACCTTCATCTGTTACAGCATAAAGTGCACCATCTGTGCCCATTTCAATATCTCTAAACCGTTGCTTCTCTTTTTCAAGCAAGCGTTCCTCTCCAATTACTTTATTATCTTTAATAACAATTCGTGCAATATGTTTACTACTCAATCCGCCAATAAAGAGATTGTCTTTCCATTCAGGCATAACATAAGAGTTGTAAAAAGTCATACCACTAGGCGAAAGTACAGGATCCCAATAATAAACAGGTTGTTCCATGCCTTCTTTTTGCGTTATACCATTACCAACTTTATTGCCATTATACTCTATTCCGTAGCCAATAGTTGGCCAACCATAGTTTTTTCCTGGTTTTATTAGATTTATTTCATCGCCACCTCGAGGTCCCATTTCACTTGCCCACAACTCACCAGTTGTTGGATGTATATCCAAGCCCTGCACATTGCGATGTCCATAAGAGTATATTTCGGGTAGTGCAGTAGAATTACCGATAAATGGATTACCTTCAACAGGTTTACCATCTTTAGTTATATAAACTATTTTTCCATAACCATTATCCAAAAACTGAGCTTTTAGTCTGGTCTCCATAACAGAACGTTCGCCAGTAGAAACGAAAATATTTCCTTTTTTATCAAATACAATACGGCTTCCAAAGTGCATGCTATTGTCATAATAGGGTATCGCACGAAATATAATTTCGAAGTTCTCTATTCTACTCTCGTCCATAGATAACTTTCCTCTTCCAACAGCAGTAAGCGAACCTTCCGATTTGTTTTTAGCAAACTCTGCTAGCGTAAAGTATAGCATTCGACTACTGTTAAAGTCTGGTGCTGCAACCACATCAAGCAATCCACCCTGACCACGATCATCTACATCAGGAAATCCTGTAATAGCATCACTTACAACTCCTGATGTTGAAGCAATACGTAGTTTGCCTGCCTTTTCTGTTATAACCAATCTTCCATCTGGAAGCGACGCTACTGCCCATGGATTAGATAATCCTCGTGCTATTAACTTCACCTCATATGGAGTTTCAGTTTTCACTCCATTTATACGAGTCTGCCCTTCAAATGCAGGCTTATAATCTGCATTTGGTGGTTCTGTTTCAACAGGAGGTAAAACAACAGTTGAGTCCTTCGGATTTTCTGTGATAGGTGTCTCAACTGGTGTTTCCTTATCATCATCATTAGCGGCTTGCTCTTGACAAGAAGCTGTAAGAGTGAAAGCAGCTAACATTAAAAAAGGTATTAAATGTTTCATATTGTTTAGTTTTTAATTTATATCACTTTTACTTATAACACATTGTCAATTAAAAGGTTTAAGGTTTAAAACTGATACAGTAATATAATTCAGTATTTGGGTATTGCTATAAATTATATTAACTTACACCCTCAGTAAATTTAACAACACAATGCGCCCCGATAATCAATTACCAAATTATACAAAAAAACCCATTATCTTCACCATTGAACAAGCTGCCAAATTGTATACCCGCTTGATGGGAGTGCTAATGATGATTTTTGTTGTGCCTTTCATTTTTGTTCACTTCCAATCTTTTAAGTTTTACTTCTCACATTTCAGTTGGTTGACATTTTCTAAGGATATCATCTTATTTATCATTGCTATAATTATCGGAATTGTTCTTCACGAAGCTATTCACGGACTCACATGGGCGTTGTTTGTAAAAGAGCGACTACGTGCTATCAAATTTGGGATTCTTAAAGAAACTTTCACCCCCTACTGTCATTGCAAAGGATTTCTAAGAGTGAAACACTACATAACTGGCGCAATAATGCCTGCTATTCTCTTGGGAATACTACCTA
>DUVZ01000171.1 GCA_012840785.1 Bacteroidales bacterium | reverse complement strand
GCCTCCTCTGGATCGTCCAAGTCATACCAAATAGCTTTCACCATCTCGGTAAGCGGCTTCCAATACTCTGGAAACGAAGAGAAAAACGTTTCGATATTCGACACACCTACATAATTTACACCACAAGTGTAAAGGTCGGGTGTTTTAATCAATCCCATCAATGTAGCATAACCACCATGACTACCACCGTAAATGGCAATTTTGTCCTCATCCACCCATCCTTGTTCCAACACATATCTCACTCCATCTTCCACATCATCCATCGCTTTACGTCCAATTTGCTTAAAACCAGCACGCAAAAACTCTTTTCCATAACCACCCGAAATTCTAAAGTTTACCTGCAAAGTAGCATATCCACGACTTGCAAACAGTTGCGTCTCAGGATTAAAGCCCCAACTATCTCTTATACCTTGTGGTCCACCATGTGGATTAACAATCATAGGAACCTTTTTGCCTTCCAATGCAGCTTTTGGCAAGGTGATATAACCGTGAATAGTTAGCCCATCTCTACTTGTAAAAGTAATAGGACGCATCTCCGCCATATCCTCCTCTTTTAGCTGAGGCATCAAGTCGTAAAGAAGCGTAAACTCCTTATTAGCTACATCGTATGTATAGTATGTACCGTATAGCTTATCGCTCTGCACAATAACAAGATAAGTTTCCTCATTATCATCAAAATCTACTCTATAAACCTCTTTATTTGGAAAAGTCTCTTTAGCTGCTGCATCAAACTCTTTAAAAGACTCACTTACCGGTATCAATACATTCTTCTCTCCATTGTATGAAAAGAAATCAATCTCATAGTTTCTTTTACGAGAGCGAGCCATACCACTCACATCATAATCTGGATGCGAGAACACCTCTTTTACCAATTCATTCTTCTTCAAATCGTATAGCACAATTCTTGCCTTGTCGCTATCCAAATTGCTCACTACATAAGCTTGGTCCATATTGTCCGATGCATAATCAAATCCCATAATACCAAAACTCTCGTCCCAGTTCATCGTCTTCATCAGGTTAAACTCCCCAGAAGCCAAATCTTTGTAGTAGAGCTCCATTTTTATACCATCTTTCATCTTGGTAAAAGCCCTCAACTCACCATCCTTATCAAAACTATAACCCTGAATTGGGTTAGCTGGGTCATCATTGCTGTATAGTTGCTCTACTTCTCCTGTTACAACATTCAGCTTATAAGGCTCAAAAACTTGCGGATTGTTTTTATTCATCGAAATGATAATATAATCCTTCTGATCTTTCAAAATATTGATGATAGCCGCCTTCACACCATCATAGGGAGTGAGGTCTTTGGCATTAGTGCCATCAATATTCGCAGCATATATATGGAAATTTTCATCACCACCTTTGTCCATTGCATAAAATAGGCGATCGTCATTTATCCAACCATACCCTTTAATCAGCTCGTCCTTCTCTTCAATTGCCAAGTTTACTTCACCTGTAGCAATCTCTTTGATATAAACGTGACGCTTCTTATTGCCCGATGGATCATTCTCCATATACGACAAATACTTTCCATTGGGTGACAGATTGAAAGAAGATGCCTCTGGCTTTGCAAAATAGTCGGCTACCTCGTATTTGTAATCCCCTTTATCCAAAGCAGCCAAAGCTTTCAACTCCTCGTCGCTACTCACCAAGTCGGGATTTCCAGGTAGCGTTTGCTCAAATTTAGTTAGCACAAGTGGAAACTGCTGCCCAGCCTGTTCATAGTCAGCTGTAATAGTATTTCCCTCAATGGTTCCCTTCACAGATATCTGTGCCATAGGAATAGCAAACGATACACTATTTCCATCCAACACTGTTTTCTCAACAGGTATGCCCACTGCACCCTGAAGCGGAACATCCATGGTTGAGGTGTAGTCATCACCAGCTTTCTCTACATGAAACACCAACTCCAATTCTACTCCTTGCACAGTCAACACACCTTTCCAATCGCCCACAAGCGATTGTGCACTTACAGTTATTGCCATAATAATAACAGTGGCCAATAAGCCAATTCTTTTTAAGTTCATAATTCTATTTTAATTTTAATGAGACAAATTTAATCTCTATACCTCTACAATAAACAATTTGGTTGCTTATAAGTTTAGTCTATCATATAAGATAAAGGTTACAAAAAAACAGCTTCTTTATTTTTATTGTTATTCAGACGCGCAATGAGGATGCGAATAGTTTAATAAATAAAACTAACCACAGATTTCTCGGATTAGTTCTACTCAGTTCGAAAAAACTGCTGCTCATTACTGTTCTCTGTTTGCTATTCGCTAAAAGCTCAAACAAAAGAAGAGCCCCGCAAAATCACTTCGCAGAGCTCCTCCAACATTTAAAAAACATATTAAATTCTCTGGCTAAACTTCTTAATATTTTTCCAGCAGCATCATGTTTGCCACTGCGTTTTCGTTCTGACTATCAATAACCATTGCTTTTTCGAAATAATCTTTTGCACTCTCCACATCACCCCTCAACCAATAGTAGATACCAAGGTTGTTATACGCTTCTGGATTAACTTCTACTTTCGAAAGATAAGTCCACGCCTCATCCAAGCTGCCCCTAACTAGTGCAACAGATGATGCATTAATATTGGCAATAACGTTATTGGGGAAATAGATAGCAGCAATCTTCAACAAATCTTTATCATCTCTGCTCTGTGCCAAGTCAAATATCTCACGTTGGCTCAATAAAGTAAATAAAAGACTCTAAAAACTAAAACTCAAAGATAATCGGCGGCAAAGCACCTATATGTAGTAAAAAGTGGAAGTAAGTGTAGAAGTTTTACTACAAAGTCTTGCTATACATTAGTTTTAGCAACAAAAAGTTTTACAAACTATATCTACCGCGGTAGATTTTAATTTCAAGCGTTTCCGTATTTTCTACCATGGTAAATTAGTAAATGAGACAAAAGAGTGACTTTTGCCTCAAAAACACCCTTTTCACCCCCTTTTTTGCTGTTTTTGCACTTTTTTCAACATTTCCACCGCGGTGAACGCAAACTACGCACTATATCTTCAATATCCACCGCGGTGGAAATGAAAAACGCACAATAAATTGAATTTTCTACGTGGTGGATGACAAATTCGCACTTTATTCTCAATTTTCTACGTGGTGGAAGGAAAAAACGCACTGTTTTTTCAATTTACACTGCGGTGAATTTTAAAAGCTCACTATTTTTTGAATTTACACCGAGGTGGATATGAAATTCACACTGTTTTTTAAAATTCCTAAGTGGTGGATTGAATTTACACACAAAAACACCAATTTTCACCATGGTGATTTTGAAAAACACAAAAAACACTCAATTTTCACCACGGTGTTTTGTCCGTTTATGGTGCTAAGTTTGTAAACCACGCGGTGAATTTTGAAATTATAGTGCTAAGTTTTGAAACACCACGGAGGATTTTGCGATTATGGTGCAAAGTTTGTAGGCACGACGATGGATGTTCGAATTCAAGTGCGAAGTTTGAAAACACCAAGGTGGATGATGCAATTGAAGTGCGAAGTTTGAAAACATCAAGGTGGATGATGCAATTGAAGTGCAAAGTTTTGAAACACCGAGGGGAATGTAGCAATTACGATGCAAAATTTGAAAACACCATGGTGCATGAATCAATTATGGTATGAACCATGTAAACACCAGGATGAATGAAAGAAATAGAATGCAAAACTTCAACCCAATATCGTTGAATTAGTGAGAAGATAGTGCTGAGAGGAGTTGAAATGTGAATGAGAGATGCTGATTATGTGTCATATTGTTAAAACAAGGGGAAGAGTTAATACAAAAGGGTTAGTTTGCATATATTTTAATATTTTGGATGCTCAAATAAGAATGCTTTTTAGAGAGATGCTGCATAATAGAAGACATTGCAGGTTTCGGCAAATTAGTAATTTGAATTACAATTGATTGTAAACCTATCGGTTAGCAATAGTTGTTATTAGTTTTAACATTAATAACATCATCAAGCTCTATTTATATGACTATTACATGAAGTGTACAAAATGCTAAGATGTTGTAAACCAGAGCTTTTCATTTTAATAGTAAAAACTTATCAACAAAACTCATGTTTTAAGTGCTCTTTATTGGGTAGATCAAAAAAGATTCTTTATCATTGCATATTATTTGAAGGCAATAGCCTTATATTAGCTTGTTTGAAGGCATAAAAGGGTGCTAAATATCAATTAGTATCTTACGAAAAGAGGAAGCCCAACAATGAGTTAATAGAGTATAAATATAAGATTGAGGGTTATTATTGTTCGATTTTTATTCTAACACATAGTTTTATTAATCCCAACAGCTATATTTGTGTTCACAATGGGTGCTTGAAAGAAGCTCCGAAGCGTTTTTTGACATGATGGAAAAGAAGACAAAGGGCATTGACTATTTTACAGCGAGAGTCTGTTTTAAAAAACCTGCCCGTCTATATATGAAGAGATAATAATATAGCAATATATTAATGATAAAAAGGGTGCGACATTTACCCTCATTATTAATTATTAAGTGGCCAGTAATGGTTGATAATGTAAAGTGGCAATTTAATTAATTCATAAAAAAATTACAAATATGAATTTTCACAAAAACAAACTGGAAATAGAAAGACTCCCAGTAAGCAAAATGCTAAAGCTAGAAATAGCTGAATTGGCAGAGGAGGTAATAAGTGTAGTGCAGAAAAACGACCCTGAGTTGCTGCTAATCAAACCAGTGTTTGATTTACTAATGGCTCAGAAATCGTTGATAAGCAAACTGAAGGTGCCATATGGTGTAGACCCATATTTGCTGGAGTTGAAACCCGCTCGTGAGGAGATGTTGCTATTGGCTAGCAAAATTAATCTGAAAGTGCGATTGGCAAGTAAAAGAATGGACCCTAAGGAGATGCATGTAATCCAAACTTCAACAAAGCGACATCTACGCTATTTGAATAGAAGTAGAAACAGAACCGAGGTGAACCAGAAGATAGCTGGTTTTCTTGATGATGTGGAGAATGACGAGAATTTGCAAGCAGCAATCACACAACTCGATTTGTTGGAAGATGTAATGACTTTGGGCAAAGCTCTTGATGATGTGAGGGAGATTATTAGCAATAGGTCTGCCAAACTTTCAACTCGCACTAAAATATCAACAAGAGAGCTTAAAAGAGTTGTATATGGCTTGATTGAAGATGTTTTTAAAGAGATTGAAGTGGCGCAGTTGAGAAATCCTGACATTGATTACAAGCCAGTGGTTGATGAGTTGAACGTTGTTTCACGAAAGTACAGACTTCAGATAACACTTCGCGATCATAGCAACAAACGCAAAGCGGCTATAAAAAATGGCGATACAACTGATGATGAAAATGGAGATGAAGCAACGCAACCCGAAGGCACTGCTGGAAATGACACTTCTACGGAAGTTGAAACTACAGCAATGAACGGCAATGGAGCGGATTACCCCTCTCAAGTGTACGATGGTTCTATTATGAAGATGGAGAGCCCATCGAGCCGAACAAGCGCCATAGAGCCCAGCAATGGTTCTTTGGAAAGTGTAGACCAAGAAAAAGCTACTTCTGATGACAATGTCAACGATGAAGCAGCTCATTCAAAGCAGTAGGGCATAGCGGTCTTACAATCTGTGAAATGTATATTATAGTGTATCGGCAAATACATTATAATCTTTAAACAAATGAAAGCCTCACTATTGCAGTGGGGCTTTTTTTTGCCATTACTGCAAATATTTTGTGTGATGAAAAACACCTTCTATTTCAACCTACATGTGTGGAAGGTGCAAGGTTATAGCGTTTTGATATAGAGAGCACCTTTTATACACTACGCAAAACTACACTATTTAATGAGCTTGAACAAAAATAATTGGTTAAAAGATTGGTAGGAGATAAAAATAAACTGGTGGGGGTGCGAATAGTTGTAGTAAATAAAACTAACCGCAGATTTCTCGGATAAGTTCTACTCAATTCAAAATCCGACTGCTGATAGCTGTTTGCTCGTAGCTGATAGCTCTAAAAAAAATAAGAGCTCCGCAAATCACTTCGCAGAGCCCTTCCAACATTTAAAAAAAACAAATCTTCGACAGACAATTTAATGTCTTATCATATTTCTATTGTCTAATTCGCAATAGACAATCTATTTTGAGGTAATAGTATAGATAACATTTGTGGTATACACGATAGGTTCACCATCGCCAAAATACCTGTTTCGGTATGCACCTTGTCCCTCACCAGTGTAGGTAATATTGAAGGTGTTGTTTAAACTGGCCACATCGCTTTCAATAATATTATCTCCTTCAAACCTAAGTGTTACAGCAGTGGGCACTGCTCCATCCAT
>DUVZ01000170.1 GCA_012840785.1 Bacteroidales bacterium | reverse complement strand
ATGCACCCAATATTGTCATCGAAAGTGTAATCACAATGGTGGGTAGGGTGAGTCCCCCTAAAGCCAATTGACGAATGGTTCTCCCTTTAGAGATACGTGCAATAAATGTGCCCACAAATGGAGCCCACGCAATCCACCATGCTAAATAGAAAATTGTCCATGCCCCTTGCCAAACCACATCGTTAGGCTCTATGGCTACAAACAATCCAGAACTTATAATATCTCTAAAGTAGACACCCATACTAGAAAAGTAGGTAGAGAAAATATAAACAGTGGGCCCAATAAGGGTTATCCCTATCAGCAAAATTGATGTTATCACCAAGTTTGCCTCACTCATCCATTTAATCCCTTTTGATACACCACTTACAACAGAAACCGTAGCTATCAGTGTAATAAATATAATAAGTATTACCTGCACATTGGGTGTATTGGGGATATTAAATACATAGTTGAGACCAGCATTTATCTGTCGTGCACCCAAACCCAATGAAGTAGCCAGTCCAAAAAGAACAGCAAGTGTGGCTATTGTATCTATAACATGTCCCCATATACCATATATCCTCTCCTTAAGAAGGGGGTAGAATAGGCTGCGAACAGCAAAAGGGAGCCCTTTGTTGTATGAAAAGTATCCAAGCCCAATGGCAAAAATCATGTAAATAGCCCATGCATGCACCCCATAGTGAAGATACATCACCTTGAAGTTGTCAAACTGCGAACCACTTTGATGAGCCTCAGGAATATTCAAATGCATTATAGGCTCTGCTACACCATAAAAGAAGATACCTATACCCACACCTGCACTAAACATCATGGAGAACCATGCAATGTCGTTAAATTCGGGTTTGGCAGTATAGCCACCTAATCTAATGTTTCCAAATTTAGAGAATCCAATGAAAAGTATAAAAACCAAAGAGGCGTTCATTGTGACTACGTAGAGCCAGTTGAAGTTTTTGTTGATTGCGGCGTTTGTATTAGCAAAGAACTCTGCTGATAAGTTTGGTTTTACAATGGTGAAGATACTAAAAGCTAAAACTAATAGTGCTGTAACAACTGTTACAAACACATTTAAATCTAAGCCAAATTTCGTGAAGTTTCGTGAGTAAAGTTTTTCTTTCTCCTTTTTTAAATTCATCTGTTTTTTACAGCCCTCCAGTGCGATACAACTCCTCACAAACAAGGGCGTTTTTTATAATTGAAATAGTGGTTAGTTAAATAAACAATCGACAAAGATATAATTTTTTAAACGCCCATGAAAAGTTATTTGCTTGAGAATCTGATTTGAGTTCCTTTTTCTCGGAAAAGTGTTTTTATGTTAATAGTGTATTTTGAGTATTAACAATACTGCTTGCTTTGTTTTTATAGTGTGGGTTAAGCATCACTTTTAAATGATTGATGAAGTGTCAAAATAGAGGATGCGGATAGGAAGGTAATTGGATAGTTGTTAAAAAAGAAGAACATCTTAGTTAGCTTATAAGTTTTAGTCGTTCATAGCATAAATAGGTATTTGCTTTAAAGTAGGCAAAGGGATTAGGATAAATTGCATTTTTTGAGGGCATTTTATTATTATTGGAAATATATTTTGAAGACCCTGATTTTTAGTTACCTTTGCATCGAAATTTTGGTGTCACATTTCTCAATATTGCTTCGAGAAATGTGGTGAAAAGGGAATCAGGTGAAAATCCTGAACAGGCCCGTTGCTGTAAGCTCAACCAAAATCCTTGTACAAAACTCATATGCCACTTTTTCGGTAATACGAAATGGGAAGGTAGTACATAGGATGAGTAAGTCAGAAGACCTGCCAAAATAAATGATAGTCTTTACATAGAAATGCTTTCTATTGGAGAGACTAAGGCAGAATGTTCTCGTGGACAAGAACAGTTGTGTTAGGGCTTTATAGCCTCTCTCCCAATTGTTTTATTTATATATATATTATTAATTAAAACAAAAAATGAAAAGATTTAGAATTTATGCAATTCTTATTGCAATGATTACTGTTGTAGCTTGTAGCGATGACTTTGTTCCAGAGCTTACAACGGATTTAAAGGAAGACACTTTTATGTTTTCTTCTGAGGGTGGCGAACAAACTTTTTTGCTTGAAAGCAATGAGCAGTGGTCGGTAGGTGAAATGCCCGATTGGATTTCAGTATCAGTTATAGATGCACCTGCTGCTAGAGCAACGGGAGCTTCGTTTGAAAAAGGGACGAAAGCTGTTACAATTCTTGTAAAAGAAAACAGTGACTATGAAGAGCGTATTGCAGAGTTGACAATGGTGTCAATATCTGGAGAGATGGCAAAACTGACAATTAAGCAAGAACAAAAAGCTAAACTAATTACAGACCTAGAATCAAATTCGATTAACTTCACCTATGAAGGAGGAGAGCAGTCTTTTCTTCTTGAAACCAATGAGGAGTGGAGTATTAGTGTGCTACCTTCATGGTTAACCGTTACCGTTAGGGATTTTGAGGAGAATCATACAAGAAGCGTTTCATATGAGAGTGGTAAAAAAGTGGTTGCTTTTACAGCCAAAGAGAATAATGAGAACGAATCTCGTACAGCTGAATTGGTACTCACATCAGTAAAAGGCATCACAATAGAGTTGCATGTTGAACAAGCCAAAAAGCCTGAATTGGCAGGCTATTGGATTTTGAGTGAGGGCTATGCAGGAAGCAATAATGCGGAAATGGCATGGTTTGATGTTTCTACTGGAGAAATCTCCAAAAAGCAATTTAAAGCATTGAATGGAACAGAGCTTGGCGATACTGGTAATGCACTGAAAATGTATGGTAGTAAAATGTATGCTGTAATTACTGGTCCTAATTGGGGTGATGACTCTGAAGGGGGCCTTAGCTATATTGAGGTAATTGATCCAAAAAGTGGAAAATCAATTAAACGCATTCAGTTTAAAACTGCTGATGGAGTAGCTGCTAAACCACGCAGTATTGTTTTTGAGGGTGGCAAAGGATACATAAGTAGCTATTCAAATGAAGTGGTGCGACTTGATACTGCATCATTAGAGTTAGATGCTCATGCAACATTGAGTGGTACATTGGCAGAGGGATTGACCATCAACGATGGTAAAATATATGTTTGTAATTCAGGTCAAGGGAAAGACAACAAAATATCTGTTGTAGACATCGAGAGCATGACAGAAACAAATGTTATAACAACTGCAATGAATCCTACAGGAATTGTTTCGGCAGGTAGTGGAGTAATTTACTTTAGTACCAACTATCCTGACTATGTTCTCTATAAACTTACATTGGATAACGAAGAAATTACTGAGATGCCAGGTGTGAATGTGGCAGAAATGACCTACTTAAATGGTAATATATACACAAGTTTATTTGACTGGAATACTTACATGGGCGAGGTGTATAAGTTTAATACAGATACTGAAGAAGCAACTCCAGTTAACCTCGATTTAGAAGGGGTAGGTATTCCTATGTTGATGGAATATAAAATTGGCACTATCAATGATTCTGATTATCTCTTTCTATCAGGAATGGGACAAGATGTAGTGATATTTGATTCTAACACGCTAGAAATTAAGCACGCATTACAAACAGGAGTGCCCAATGCATCTGGTGTAGTGGCTGTGTACAACTAAAATTGGCATGCATAGTTAGTAATTGAGTTATAAAGAGAGCAGCGAATAGTTGACTGTGACTCTAAAATAAAAATAACCTCTAATCATTAAACTTATGGTTAGAGGTTATTTTTTTGGTGTAAAAGTAGTTTATGCAAAATTTATCTATTGGAAAAAGTTGCGTATTATATCAACTAAACTATAAAACCAATCAAACGAAAGAATAGTGTTGAAGCGGCTACCATACCACCAGAGAAACGGAATGACTATGAAATTTATAATTCCGAAAAACGAACTCATTTTACTTCTAAATAGGAAGGAGAAAACTCCTATACTTAAAATTGAAACAGCAAGCCCTGCCACAAGCCACCACCAATTATACTCAAGCGAAAGCATAACAAGTTTTGTATGCCCTGCTAATAGACCAAGAATACCCAACACCCCAATGCTATTTTGCAAAGCCATGTTTTGTTCACTGTATTTGAAGTAAACATTTATGTTCATTGCCGAACAGAATAATAAAGCTAAAGTAATCCAAAACAGGTGATGAGTAAACATACTAGTTTTATTAAATGGTTGAATCGTTTGCAAAGATAGTTAAACAAAAGAATTACAGACCTAAGGCAGTGGTTAAATATTCATTAAGTATTCTTAGTCTATCAATTTGAGTTAAAAATAAGGTTGATATATATATAAACTATCTCTATTTCTTTTGAGATGTGAATAGATACGCAAGGTTTCAGCTATCATCTACTTTAGGTGAATGGTGCTATTCTATTTCCAATACTTTAAACACACTTTGCCCCTGCTCTAACTTAAGCACAATTCTTTCTCCCACTTTCTTGTTCATCATCTCTTTTGCAAGGGGAGAGGTGAAAGCAATCTTCCCCTCTTTCATATCGGCTTCATCCACTCCCACAATTTGAAGTTTGCGGGTTTTTTTGCTTCTTCCTATTTGAAGCAAAACCTTTGAGCCAAAACGTACCTCGCTCATGTCTTGATTCTTGTGTTCAATAACATTTGCAGTAACAATTCGATTTTCCAGCATATCTAGTTTTATATGGATAACTTTTATTGCGGTCATCCTGCCATGCTCTTCACCTTCATTCAGCTCTTTCAATCTTGCTAGAAGCTCCTTCTTTTCTTTTAATAAAGCTTCAAGCCCTTGTGGGGTTACATAGTTGGTAACTCCTCTAGGTAAGTCTGCCCGTGGTGGCACAAAAGGTGTATCTACCTGTTGGTCTTCATTTATAAATGCTCTGCTCATTATAGAAAATAGTTATAATAAAATATCGTTAGAGGGAAGGTATCTTAAGGTTAAGATATTGATTTAAGCAACAGTATACCCCCTCAAATTGGTTTTTTGTTGCAACCAAAGATACACTTTTTTAGATTAAAACCCAATAAAAGTCAATCAAATATATATATATCAATATTCTGTTGAAGAAGATAGTTGAGCAATGTTTTTCCCTCGCTTTATAATGTGTAGGTTATTGTTTTTTTTATTAAACCCTTCTTCGTTTGATAGTTTTACAGGTCGCTTCTACGAAGCTTGAGATGTTGCAATGAATGCTTACTCCAGATAGAGTTGCATCTATTATGCACTAAATAGCGGTATGTTTTAATAGAAACACAATCAAAAGCATAATATTATAGGCAATCCGCGAACTATACCCAATAGGGTATAATGGTGCATTTTTTGGCTTTGTTTATACCCGATGGGGTATAAATTGCATTTCTCTCTTTATCTGTTCACAGATATGCAATGTTCACGTAACGTGAACAAGCGAAAAACGTGAACAAAGTGTTACATGTTGTTAAATACATGCTCCTCTAAAACAAAAATCTTCTCCTTCACAAAGTCCAATAGCGTAGCATAAATAGGATGGCGCCTCAATATATTTGCATTGCCCACCATAAACAGCTGTTTACGAGCACGGGTGAGGGCTACATTCAACTTTCTATCCACCGTACCATCGTGGTTCAAGTTGCAAAGAAAATCCAACTGATATGCCCTGTTCACACAAAACGAAAGTAGAATAATATCACGCTGACTGCCCTGATACCTCTCCACAGTATCCACACTTATCTCCTCATGATTAGGGATGTTTGCCTCAGCCAGCTGCTGCTTTATAAGCGCTATCTGATTGCGATAGGGTGCAATAATGCCAATTTGCGAACTCCTGATAGCATCGTTGCTATGCTCATACACCCTCAATACCGATTGCACCAAAGCCACAGCAGCAGTTGCCTCATTGTGATTTATCTTGTTTGTCACCACATCCTCATGCAGCTTCTCTGTCGATAAAAACAGCACCCTGTTGTTGGCAACCATGCTATCCATCTCTCCCTGACCACTATCCATTAGAGCAAGCGGCTCGCTTTGCCAACTCATAATAGGAAACAGATTCTCCTCGTAGAAAAACCTCGATGGATAAGCAGAAATATCTATATGCATGCGTCCCTGATCTTTCAGCTGTATATATGCATCCTCCCATTTGTTCTTTTTGCAAGTTTGCAACAACCGTTCAAAAAACGAAACACGACAATCATACACCCCAATATCTAGCAATGCCTGCTCCTTCACTTCAGAGCTAAACTCGTTTTGCAACACGATAGTTGCCAGTTGGTTATGGTCGCCAATAAGGATAAATTTCTCCACCTTCGACAGCACCCCCATCAGTTGAGGCTCCAATATTTGCGAAGCCTCATCAATAATGGCTATATCAAACTGTTTTAGGTTAAACAACTCCTGCTTTCCATTGATAGACGAGAGGGTAGATATGTAGATGCGTGTCTCTGCCAACTCCTTTAGCAGCGCCGCTCTGCTATCAGTCTTCTCTGCAATGTTTTGCAACAATCTGTCCCTGTATGGCTCCTCACAAGAGAGCTCGGTGCCCACCCGTATATATTTGTCACACCCACCATCCGTGCAGCCAAATGCCGCATTTACAGCATCACACAGCTCATTCACAGCCCTGTTGGTATAGGCAAGCACTAGTATGTTTTTAGATTTGTCGGCATAATATTTCTCAATCAAAGTGCGTGCAAATACCGAAGTTTTTCCAGTACCAGGAGGTCCCACTATCAAAAAATAATCCTTTGCAGCCATAGCCTTATCCACAACTCGCTCTGTATAAGTGGTCGATTCATTAAACTGCACCACCTGCGCTGTGGGGGCTGCTACTCCCAGCAACAAATCTCTCTTCCTCTTCGATGCATTGATAAACATAAACAGACTTTTGTACATACTATTGTACGAACTATCCATCGTATCATGCTCTATAGCCCACCTACTATTATTGGCAAAATGCTTTTTGTTGCGTTGCTTATACCTAAAACGCACCTCCACCTCATTGGCATCAATAGAGGCAACTACCCCCTTCAAAATCTGATTGTTAAGCACATTGTCCTTCTCACTATTTCGTGGATAAACAATACAGATATCACCCTCACGAAAATTCACCAAGTCGTTTTGCTGTGTGGTACGACTAAAAACAATCTTCATATCACTGCCCTTGTCATCAATAGAACTGATGGTGAGGTCGTAAAGCAAGTCAAGAGCCTCTGCACGCTCCTCAAACTCGCTGTTCCAAAGCGCTGCCACACCCACAGGCGACTCATGGGCTATATCCCCAATTTTTTGCAAGTACATCTCCTTCGAAATAAACTGCACAAAGCGATAGAAGTAGAGTCGCTCCACAGGCGTGCATTGAGCCAGCGAGTCCTCAATCTTACTTATTTTATTGATAAAGAAATCAGGAGTTCTCCTTGATGGGTTGATGGCACTACGCAAACTTCCAAATAGCGCCTCCACATCCTCTACACCCCTTTGGCTAATAGATAGTTCGGTGTGAACAATCAAGTTGCGCAGATTCAATATCTCCTTCTCCAACTGTTGATAGTGAGCCGCAAAGCGCAGGTTCTCACCCGGATTATTACTGTTTGAGTATAGAATAGCCGCATCAATATGGCGTGATGTCTGTTTATAAACACTCTCAATCATCAACCTATACACAGCCGTTTGCACCTCGTGGCTCAACGCTATTTTTCCAGCCTGATGACGAGGGTAGGGTAGACCTCCAGACTTCAACTCCACT